>NZ_JBHVWF010000064.1:0-40747 GCF_042882365.1 Streptomyces sp. NPDC058221
GGATGGGCGGGGGGTTCGGGCTGCGCCCGACCACCCCCCCCCCCGGCACTCGCGGGGGGCGGGGGCCCCGGCGGGCCTCAGAAGTAGTAGCGCGACACCGACTCGGCCACGCAGGCCGGCTTGTCGCCACCCTCGCGCTCGATCGTGACGACGGCGGTGACCTGTACGCCACCGCCCGCCTCCTCGACACTCTTCAGGACGGCCGTCGCCCGCAGCCGCGATCCCACGGGCACCGTCGAGGGGAAGCGGACCTTGTTGGTCCCGTAGTTGATTCCCATCTTCATGCCCTCGACCCGCAGGACCTGGGGCACGAGCGCCGGGAGCAGCGAGAGCGTCAGGTAGCCGTGCGCGATCGTCGTGCCGAACGGCCCGGCCGCGGCGCGCTCCGGGTCCACATGGATCCACTGGTGGTCGCCGGTGGCGTCGGCGAAGAGGTCGATCCTCTTCTGCTCGATCTCCAGCCAGTCGCTGTGTCCCAGCTGCTCGCCCACTCCGTCGCGCAGCTCCTGCGCGGACGTGAAGATCCTCGGCTCTGCCATGTCCCTGGTCCCTGCCTTCCCGCTCTCGACCAACCATGCACCGGCGCTGTCTAAGCGCTTGCTCAGCATGGTTCGCGGGTGCGTTCCTGTCAACGACGGACCGGCCGGGAACGGGCCACGTAGGGTTGGGGGAGTGCCCCAGATCCCACAGACACTCCATGAACTCACGGTCGGCCAGCTCTCCGCGCGCAGCGGCGCCGCGGTTTCGGCCCTGCACTTCTACGAGGCCAAGGGCCTGATCGACAGCCGCCGCACCAGCGGGAACCAGCGCCGTTACAGCAGGGACGCGCTGCGCCGGGTCGCCTTCGTCCGCGCCGCGCAGCGGGTCGGCATCCCGCTCGCCACCATCCGGGACGCGCTGGCCGAACTCCCGGAGGAGCGCACCCCGAACCGCGAGGACTGGGCGCGGCTCTCCGAGGCGTGGCGCTCCGAGCTGGACGAGCGGATCGAACAGCTGGCGCGGCTGCGCGACCACCTCACCGACTGCATCGGCTGCGGCTGCCTGTCGTTGGAGACCTGTGTGCTCTCCAACCCGGACGACATCTCGGGCGAGCGGATCAGCGGCTCGCGTCTGATGCCGGAGCGGAAGGTTCCGGAGCGGAAGGTGCCGGAGCGCAAGGCTGTGCGGCGCAAGGGCGGGGAGTGTGACAGCGAGGGGCGTGCGGGAGGGTGTTGAGCGCGGCCGTGGCCGGCCTGTGTTGCCCGTCCGGCAGCCGTGCGTCGCCGGACGCCGGGCGGGCCGCTCTGTTCCTCAGGCCACCGATGCCAGGTCGCCGATCCGGGTCCGCCGGGCCTTGGCCAGCGCCGCCTCGGTGAGCACGGGCTGCGGTACCACGATCCCGCAGCCGGTGCAGACCGGACCGGACCACGGCTCGCTGTGCAGGTCCTGTCGCCAGGCGATCCGGGCCTGTGCGCACACCGGGCAGCCGGTGCCCGGCTCGGACTCCAGGGCCGAGATCAGCCGGACCAGCACCTCCGCGAGCGGCGCCGCCGGGTGGACGGCCGGGTCGTCGCACCGCGCGACCCCGTTCCCGCCCCAGGTGCGCCGGTGCCAGTCGTCGAACGCGCCCGGCCTGCGCAGTCCGTCGTGCTTCTCGCGCCGGCGGCGTTCGGCGAACCCCGCCTCGTAGCCCAGCCAGACCGCCCGGGCCGTCTCCAGCTCCTCCAGTGCGTGCATCAGCCGCACCGGATCGGGGGCCCGGTCCTCGGGCCCGATTCCATGCCGGGCACACAGGTGATCCCAGGTTGCCCGGTGTCCATAGGGGGCGAAGCGCTCCAGGCATTTGCGCAGCGAGTACCGCCGCAGTGCCAGATCGCTCCGCGGATCGCGGACCTGTCTCGCAAGACTCCGGAAACCGGCCATTGCGCTGCCACCTCCGTCGCTCGTCATCCGTCGCCCGAATTTTCGGCGTCTATGAGTGGACGTACAACTGCCCGGATCGGTGCCATCCAAAGGTGTGATCGTCCATCTGGTGAGATGACCGCTCGTCATGTGACGGCATGTGGTGATTCGGAAAAGGTGACCGATGTTCACCTTACCGGCGGGTCATACCGCCGGTAACCTCCGGCGCATCGGCCTCTCCGAGGAGCATGCATGCCCCCACGCACCGGCACTTCCGCCCGCACCGGCAAGTCCCGCGCCGCCACGATCGCGGCCGTTCTCGCACTCGGTGCCTCCCTGCTGGCCACCGCGCCCCACGCGGGCGCCGCCGAGCCGGACCCCGTACCCGTCGCCGACTACTGCCAGGGGCAGTGCGACGACATCCTGCCACCGGGCGAGAACGGCAACGCCACCCTCGTCGACATTCTCGGCAACAAGGCGTTCGGTACGCATCCCGCGCACAGCGACGACCAGCTCGACCGCTACAACGGGCTGGTGGACGGGCATACCGGCCTCACCGACCAGAAGCTCACCGACTTCTTCAACGACGCCTCCTTCGGCGTCGCGAAGGACCAGGTCGAGTCCGTCACCTCGCCCCGCGACGACGTCACCATCACCCGCGACAAGGTGTCCGGTGTCCCGCACATCAAGGGCACCACCCGGTACGGCACCGAGTTCGGCGCCGGATTCGCGGCCGGGCAGGACCGGCTCTGGCTGATGGACCTCTTCCGTCACATCGGACGCGGCGAACTGACCTCGTTCGCCGGCGGCGCGCTGGCCAACCAGGGCCTGGAGCAGCAGTTCTGGCCGCAGGCCCCGTACACCGAGGCCGATCTCCAGGCCCAGGTCGAGTACATCAGGACCCATGAGGGCCCCCGTGGCGAACAGGCCATGGCCGACGCGCAGGCCTATGTGGACGGAATCAACTCCTATCGCGACAAGTCGAAGAAGGGCCGGTACTTCCCCGGTGAGTACGTCCTCACCGGCAAGATCGACGCCATCACCAACGTGGGCGAGATCCAGCCGTTCCAGCTGACCGACCTGATCTCGATCGCCTCCGTGGTCGGCGGCCAGTTCGGCGGCGGCGGTGGCGGTGAGGTGCAGGCGGCGCTCTCGCTGCTGTCCGCCCAGCAGAAGTACGGCGTCGCCGAAGGCACCAAGGTCTGGGAGTCGTTCCGGCAGCGCAACGACCCCGAGGCCGTGCTGACCGTCCACGACGGCACCTCCTTCCCGTACGCGAACAAGCCGGACAAGGCCGTCGGAACGGCTCTTCCCGACTCCGGCTCGGTCACCGCGGAACCGCTGATCTACGACCGCACCGGCTCCGCCGGCACCGACGAGAAGGACCCGGTCAAGGCCCCGGCCCAACTCAAGAAGGCCCAGGGCATCTACGACGACGGAGTCATCCCGGAGGGCTCGCTCCCCGGCTCCGGCTCGGGTGCCCAGAAGCGCGGCATGTCCAACGCCCTGCTGGTCTCCGGCAAGAGCACCGCGAGCGGAAACCCGATCGCCGTGTTCGGCCCGCAGACCGGCTACTTCGCCCCGCAGCTGATGATGCTCCAGGAGCTCCAGGGCCCCGGCATCAGCGCCCGCGGTGTCTCCTTCGCCGGCGTCGGCATGTACATCCAGATGGGCCGCGGCCAGGACTACGCCTGGAGCGCCACCTCGGCCGGCCAGGACATCACCGACACCTACACCGTCCCACTCTGCGAGCCCGACGGCTCCACGCCCACCAAGAACTCCACGCACTACCTCTACCGCGGCGACTGCACCGCCATGGAGAAGCTGGAGCGCACCAACTCCTGGAAGCCGACCGTCGCCGACTCCACGGCGAAGGGCTCCTACCGGATGCAGGTGTGGCGCACCGGCTACGGCGTCGTCACCCACCGCGCCACGGTGGACGGCAAGCCCGTCGCGTACACCACGCTGCGCACCACCTACCGGCACGAGGCCGACTCGATCATCGGCTTCCAGATGCTCAACGATCCGTCGTACGTCACCGACGCCGCCTCCTTCCAGCAGGCGGCGAGCAACATCGACTACGCCTTCAACTGGTTCTACGCCGACTCGCGCACCGCCGCCTTCTACAACAGCGGTATGAACCCGGTGCGTGCCCCGGGCGTCGACCCGGCGCTGCCCGTCAAGGCCGAGAAGGCGTACGAGTGGAAGGGCTACGACCCGGCGGCCAACACCGCCGAGTACACCCCGTTCGCCGAGCACCCGCACTCCAGCGGCCAGGACTACTACGTGTCCTGGAACAACAAGCAGGCCGAGGGGTACGCCTCCGCGGGCTTCGGGCTCAGTGCGGTGCACCGGGCCGATCTGCTCGACGAGCGGGTGTCGAAGCTGGTGGAGGAGGGTGGCGTGACCCGTGCATCCCTCACCCGTGCGATGGCGGACGCCGCCCTCACCGATCTGCGCGGGGAGCAGCTGCTGCCCGAACTGCTGAAGGTGATCCGCTCCCAGCCGGTGACCGACCCGGAGTTGAACGCGGTGGTCCAGCAGCTGGACTCCTGGCGGGCGGCGGGCGCCCAGCGCAAGGAGAGCAGCCCGGGTTCGCAGACGTACACGTACGCCGACGCGGTACGGATCATGGACGCGTGGTGGCCGAAGCTGATCGACGCGGAGTTCAGGCCCGGCCTCGGCGACGACCTGTACGGGGCGCTGACCGCCAACCTCGCCACCGACGAGTCCCCGGCGGCCAGCCATGGTCCGAGCGGCGCGCACAGCGGTTCGGCCTTCCAGTACGGCTGGTGGGGCTTCGCCGACAAGGACCTGCGTCAGGTGCTCGGGCAGCCGGTCAAGGGGCCGCTGGCCAAGTCCTACTGCGGCAACGGCGATCTGAGCAGCTGCCGTGCGGCGCTGCTGTCCACGCTGAAGGAGGCGGCGGCAGTACCGGCGGCGGAGGTGTACCCGGCCGACGACACCTGCAAGGCCGGTGAGCAGTGGTGCACCGACTCGATCATCCACCGGGCACTGGGCGGGATCGCGCAGAAGGCGATCCACTGGCAGAACCGCCCGACGTACCAGCAGGTGGTGGAATTCCCGGCACACCGCTGAGTCCGAACCCGCCGGGCGGGCAGCCCGAGCCCGTCCGGCGGGCAGTCCGAGACCGTCCGGTGCCTGAGGACGGAACCGGTTCGCCGGGCGGGCCCGCACACAACGACCCGCCCGGCGACCGGGCTCACCGGTACTGCAGATACCGCTTCCGCACCGCCCGGAACGCGGCAAGATCCTCCGCCCACGCCCCCA
This sequence comes from Streptomyces sp. NPDC058221, assembly GCF_042882365.1. Classification (NCBI taxonomy): domain Bacteria; kingdom Bacillati; phylum Actinomycetota; class Actinomycetes; order Kitasatosporales; family Streptomycetaceae; genus Streptomyces; species Streptomyces sp. NPDC058221. Next base: position 5,173 of record NZ_JBHVWF010000064.1, read on the forward strand.
CGACCTCATCCGTGTCCGCACCCGCGTCGATCATCGTGCGGACCCGGGTGTTGCCGGTGAGCTTGTCGATCCAGTTGTCCTCGCGCCAGGCGAACCCGCTCCAGGTCCGCTTCGCCGTGACCAGCAACGCGATCCCGGTGCGCACCGGGTCGAAGACCTCGCGGTCCTGGACGTGCAGCTGGACGCCGCCCACCGTCACGCCCTCGAACTTCGAGAACGTCGGCGCGAAGTACGCCTCGCGGAACGCCACTCCGGGCAGGTCGAGGGCGTTCGCGGCGGCCGCCCACGTGTGGTCGATCCCCTCCGCGCCGAGCAGCTCGAAGGGCCGCGTCGTGCCGCGCCCCTCCGAGAGGTTGGTGCCCTCGAAGAGGCAGGTGCCCGAGTAGACCAGCGCGGTGTCGGGCGTCGGCATGTTGGGGCTCGGGGGCACCCACGGCAGCCCCGTCGCGTCGAAGAACTCCGAGCGCGACCACCCCGACATCTTCACAATCTCCAACTCGGCCGGACGGTCCGCGAGGAACTCCCCGTTGAACAGCAGGGCGAGTTCGGTGACCGTCATGCCGTGCGCCTGGGAGATCTCCCTGCGGCCCACGAAGGTGCCGAAGGCCGGATCGAGGACCGGCCCGAGCGCCGCCCGTCCGGTCACCGGGTTCGGCCGGTCCAGGACGACGAACTTCTTGCCCGCGAGGGCAGCGGCCTCCATGCAGTCGTACAGCGTCCAGATGTACGTGTAGAAGCGGGCGCCCGCGTCCTGGATGTCGAAGACGACCGTGTCGACGCCGGACGCCGTGAAGACGTCGGCCAGCGGCTGCCCGCTCTTGAGGTACGTGTCGTAGACCGGGAGTCCGGTCGCCGGGTCGTCGTACCGGCCCTCGGAGCCGCCCGCCTGCGCGGTGCCCCGGAAGCCGTGCTCCGGTCCGAAGACGGCGGTGAGGTTCACGCGTCCGTCCGGGTGCATCACATCGACGATGTGGCGCACGTCGGAGGTGACCCCGGTCGGGTTGGTGACGATCCCGACCCGCTGCCCCTTCAGGAGCGCGTAGCCGTCCGCCGCCAGCCGGTCGAAGCCGGTGAGGAGCCTGCGGTGTCCGCCGCCCCCGTGCCCGTGTCCGGTGCCGTGCGGTGTACCCGCGGCTGCGGGCGCGGCCGACGCGGCCGTCGCCGCGAGAGCTCCCACGGCACCGCCGGCGGCCAGCAAACCACGTCTGGTCAGGCTCATTCGGCTACCTCCATGATCGCGACGTCTGTCATGGTCACGCACGCTAGCGCGCGCCCGGGCCGCAGGGAACGCGCCCGACGGGACGGATGCGGCAGGAGTGACGCACGAGTGGCGCCAGCCTCTTCCCCGAGGACATACCGACTGGTTAGTCTGCTGGTGCAGTCGGCTGAGAGAGGCGGGACCGATGAGTACGGTGCAGGGCGCGGGCGTAGTGGTCACGGGGGCCGGAGGCGGCATCGGAGCCGCGCTGGCCCGCAGATTCGCCGCCGAGGGTGCGCGGGTCGTGGTCAACGACCTCGACGAGGGCAGGATCAAGGCGCTCGCCGAGGAGATCGGGGGCACCGCCGTCGCCGGCGACGCCTCACAGATCGTCGACGCCGCCAGGGACGCCCTGGACGGCACCGTGGACGTCTACTGCGCCAACGCGGGCCTCGCCTCGCCCGGCGACGCCTTCGCCGACGAGGAGGTCTGGGCCGCCGCCTGGGACGTCAACGTGATGGCCCACGTCCGCGCGGCCAGGGCGCTGCTCCCGGACTGGCTGGAGCGCGGCAGCGGCAGGTTCGTCTCCACCGCGTCGGCCGCCGGACTGCTCACGATGATCGGCGCGGCGCCCTACAGCGTCACCAAGCACGGTGTGGTCGCCTTCGCCGAATGGCTCGCCCTCACCTACGGCCACCGCGGCATCAAGGTCCACGCGATCTGTCCGCAGGGCGTGCGTACGGACATGCTGACCGCCGCAGGATCGGCCGGGAAGCTCGTGCTCGCGCCGAGTGCCATCGAGCCGGAGGACGTCGCCGAAGCGCTCTTCGCGGCCATGGCCGACGACCGCTTCCTCGTCCTGCCGCACCCGGAGGTCGCCGGGTACTACCGGGCCCGTGCCAAGGACACCGACCACTGGCTCGGCAGCATGAACCATCTCCAGCAGAAGTGGGAGGAGACCGGCGCATGACCGAGTCGATCTACGCGGCGAAGCCCTGGCTGCCGCTGCTCAGTGAGGCCCAGCGGGCCCCTGTCCACCCGGCCGCCACCCTGGTGCACGCCTTCCGGGAGTCAGCCGCCCGCACCCCCGGGCACCCGGCGCTCGCCTACTTCGACGGGCGCCTCACCTACCGCGAGACCGACGAGCTCTCCGACTCCGTGGCCGGCCACCTCGCCGCCCGGGGGCTGGAGAGGGGCGACCGGGTCGCGATCATGCTGCAGAACTCGCCGCAGTTCGTGATCGCGCTGCTGGGCGCCTGGAAGGCCGGGGCGACGGTCGTCCCGCTCAATCCGATGTACAAGTCCGGCGAGGTCGGCCATGTACTGAAGGACGCCGAGGTCAGCGCGCTGATCTGCTCGGACCGGGCCTGGGATGCCTATCTGCGGGACACCGCGGCGGCTGCCCCGGACGTCCGGATCGCCGTCACCGCCTGCGAGCTGGACTTCCAGACGAAGAACGACGCCCGGGTGCTGAACTTCGGCCGGCTGCCCGCTGCCGAGGACGCCGACGATCTGGTGGCCGTCGCCCGCCAGGGCCGCACGGCCCCCGCAGGCCGGGAGCTCACCGCCGCCGACGTGGCGCTGATCAGCTACACATCCGGGACCAGCGGTACCCCCAAGGGCGCCATGAACTCCCACGGCAACATCATGGTCAACGTCGAGCGCCAGCGCACCGGCCACCCCATCGCCGAGGGCTCCGCCTATTTCGCTCTCGCTCCGCTCTTCCACATCACCGGCATGGTGTGCCAGCTGGCCGTCTGCCTCGCCAACGCCGGCACCCTCGTCCTCGCGTACCGCTTCCACCCCGGTGTCGTCCTGGACGCCTTCGCCGAGCACCGGCCCGCGTACACCGTGGGCCCCTCGACCGCCTTCATGGCGCTCGCCGCGACCCCCGGGGTCACGCCCGAGCACTTCTCCTCGTTCCAGGTGATCTCCTCGGGCGGCGCACCGCTGCCGCCCGCGCTCGTCGAGAAGTTCCGCGCGGGCTTCGGCCCGTACATCCGCAACGGCTACGGCCTCACCGAGTGCACCGCGCCCTGCGCGTCCGTACCGCCCGAGCGCGAGGCCCCCGTGGACCCGGTCTCCGGCACCCTGTCGGTCGGCGTTCCCGGCCCGGACACGGTCGTGCGGATCATCGACGAGAACGGCGCGGACGTGCCGTTCGGTGAGCAGGGCGAGATAGCGGTGCGCGGCCCCCAGGTCGTCTCCGGCTACTGGCGGCTGCCCGAGGCCACCGCCGCCGCCTTCCCGGAGGGCGAACTGCGCACCGGCGACATCGGCTTCATGGACTCCGAGGGCTGGCTCTACGTCGTCGACCGCAAGAAGGACATGATCAACGCCTCCGGCTTCAAGGTCTGGCCGCGTGAGGTGGAGGACGTCCTCTACACCCACCCCGCCGTCCGCGAGGCGGCCGTCGTGGGCGTCCCCGACGCCTACCGGGGCGAGACGGTCCGGGCCTACGTCAGTCTGCGGCCCGGTGCCTCGGTCGAACCGGACGAATTGGGTGTGTACTGCAAGGAACGGCTCGCCGCGTACAAGTACCCGCGCGAAGTCGAGATCCTGACCGAACTCCCCAAGACGGCAAGTGGGAAGATCCTCAGGCGGGAACTGCGTTCACCCCGCTAGAACCGGTTCACATACTGTACGGAAGGAAGGTGGCGGCTATGGCCAAGGCGACGGACGGGAGCGGTACCCCCGTTCCCCAGCGGCTGCTGGCCGCCGCCACCCGGCTCTTCGCCGAGCAGGGGTACGACCGCACCTCGGTGCAGGAGATCGTCGAGGCGGCCGGCGTCACCAAGGGCGCGCTCTACCACTACTTCGGCTCCAAGGAGGATCTCCTCCAGGAGGTCTACGCCCGGGTGCTGCGGCTCCAGCAGGAGCGCCTCGACGCCTTCGCGGACGCCGAGGCCCCCGTCGAGCAGCGGCTGCGCGACGCCGCGGCGGACGTGGTCGTCACCACGATCGAGAATCTCGACGACGCCTCGATCTTCTTCCGCTCGATGCACCATCTGAGCCCGGAGAAGAACAAGCAGGTCCGGATGGAGCGACGCCGCTACCACGAGCGCTTCCGGGCGCTGGTGGAGGAGGGGCAGCGCAGCGGGGTCTTCTCCACGGCCACCCCCGCGGACCTCATCGTCGACTACCACTTCGGCTCGGTCCACCACCTGTCCACCTGGTACCGGCCCGACGGCCCGCTCACCCAGCAGGAGGTCGCCGACCACCTCGCCGACCTGCTGCTGCGCGCGCTGCGTCCCTGACCGTCAGGCCGGACCGCCGCAGGCCAGCCGGCCCAGCAGTGCCTCGGCCGCAGGGTTGCGCGGCCGGGGCGCCCGGCCCACCAGCAGCACCGTGCGGCCGGGCTCCGGCTGCCGGATGGTCACGCACGGCAATCCGGCGTCCTCGCCGATCCGGCGCGGCACGATCGCCACGCCGATGCCCGCCCGGACGAGATCGACGAGCAGCCGGATCTGCGTGACGTCGCAGGTGATCCGGCGCTCCAGACCGCAGTGGGCGGCCAGCCGCCGCACCGCCGTCTCCAGACCGGTGCCGGCCCGGAAGTCCACGAACGGCTCTTCGGCGAGATCCTTGATCAGGGTGCGCCCGGCCGTCGCCAGCCGGTGACCCGGAGCGGTGATCAGCACCAGATCCTCCCGCCAGGAGGCGAACTCCGTGATGCCGTCGGGGAGCTGGGCGGCGTCCGGTGCCAGATAGGCGAGATCCAGCTCACCGGCGAGCACCCCCGCCAGCAGCTCCGGGGTCGTCGCCTCGCGCAGCGAGATCTGCACCCCGGGCCACAGGCGGTGGAAGGCGGCCAGCTCGGCGGCCAGATCCACACAGGTCAGGGTCTGGATCGTGCCGACCCGCACCCGTCCGGTCGCCAGACCCGATACGGCGGCCACCGCATCACGCGCCGCGTCCGTGCCCGCCAGTACCGTCCGGGCCGACGGCAGCAGCGCCCGACCCGCCTCGGTGAGCACCACCCGGCGGCCGGTCCGGTCGAACAGCTCGGCGCCCAGCTCCCGTTCGAGATTGCGCACCGACGTGCTCAGTGCGGACTGCACGATCAGTTCGGCACGGGCCGCAGCGGTGAAACTGCCGTGTGTGATCACCGCCATGAAGTGGCGGAGCTGACGTATCTCCATCCATCAACCGTATCGATGGGAGCCAGCGAATCCATCTGTTGGACCGACCGCGGGTACGGGGCGAAGCTGGAGACATGGCGCACATCCAGGCTTCGTCCCGAGTCCCTGCCCTGTGGACCGTGGCCTACGGGCCGCACCGGCCGCGGAGCGTACGGCTTCTCGCCCGCTGCCTGCTGCGGGTGCGGGCCTTCGCCCGCGAGCTGGCGCTCGCCGACCACCTGCCGTACGGCGGCTACTGACCGCCGGGCGGGCCCGTACCCGGTACGGGTCCGCCCAGGCCGGTCCGTTACAGGTACTTCTTGATCTCGCGCCGCGCCAGCGACCGCTGGTGCACCTCGTCCGGGCCGTCGGCCAGCCGCAGCGTCCGCGCCGCCGCCCACAGTTCGGCCAGCGGGAAGTCCTGGCTGACGCCGCCGGCACCGTGCAGCTGGACCGCCTGGTCCAGGATGGAGACCACCGCACGCGGGGTGGCGATCTTGATGGACTGGATCTCGGTGTGCGCACCGCGGTTGCCCACCGTGTCCATCAGCCAGGCCGTTTTCAGCACCAGCAGCCGCAGCTGCTCCACCGTGACCCGGGCGTCCGCGATCCAGTTCTGCACCACACCCTGCTGGGCGAGCGGCTTGCCGAAGGCGTCACGGGACACCGCACGCCGGCACATCAGCTCGATGGCGCGCTCGGCCATCCCGATCAGCCGCATGCAGTGGTGGATACGGCCCGGGCCCAGCCGCGCCTGGGCGATGGCGAAACCGCCGCCCTCCTCGCCGACCAGGTTCGTGACGGGCACCCGCACGTTGTCGAAGACCACCTCGGCGTGACCGCCGTGGTAGTGGTCCTCGTAGCCGTACACCTTCATGGCGCGCTTCACGGTCAGCCCCGGGGTGTCGCGCGGGACGAGGATCTGCGACTGCTGACGGCGGATGTCGGCGCCGTCCGGGTCGGTCTTGCCCATCACGATGAAGATCGCGCAGTCCGGGTTCATCGCCCCGGAGATGTACCACTTGCGCCCGTTGATGACGTAGTCCTCGCCGTCACGGGTGATCCGGGTCTCGATGTTGGTCGCGTCCGACGAGGCGACCTCCGGCTCCGTCATCGCGAACGCGGACCGGATCTCACCGGCGAGCAGCGGCTCCAGCCACTGCTTCCTCTGCTCGTCGGTGCCGAACTGCGCGAGCACCTCCATGTTCCCGGTGTCCGGCGCCGCGCAGTTCAGCGCCGTCGGCGCCAACTGCGGGGATCGGCCGAGGATCTCGGCCAGCGGGGCGTACTGGAGGTTGGTGAGCCCGGCGCCGTACTCGGCGTCCGGCAGGAAGAGGTTCCACAGCCCCTGCCGGCGCGCCTCGGCCTTGAGATCCTCCACGATCTGCGGGGTGTCCCACGGCGAGGAGAGCTGCTCCCGCTGCTCTTCCGCGGTCCCTTCGGCCGGGTGGACGTGCTCGTCCATGAAGGTGAGCAGCTTGGCGCGCAGCTCTTCGGTGCGGGCGTCGAATGCGAAGTCCATGGGGTTGATCAGCCTTCCTGGAGGGTGCTGAGGCCGTGCGCGATGAAGACGGGGACGAGATCGCCGATGCGGTCGAAGCCGGGGCCGACGGTCTGGCCCAGCGTGTAGCGGTAGTGGATGCCCTCCAGGATCACGGCGAGCTTGAACCAGGCGAACGCCGTGTACCAGGAGATGGCGGAGGTGTCCCGGCCGGAGCCCGCGGCGTAGCGCTCGATGAGTTCGGCGGGGGAGGGGTGGCCGGCCGCGCCACTGGTGGTGGAGACCGGCGACTCGGGCAGTCCGAGGTCGGAGCTGTACATCACCAGCAGCCCGAGGTCGGTCAGCGGGTCACCGAGTGTCGACATCTCCCAGTCGAGCACGGCCTTGATCCGGTCGTCGGACCCGAGCAGGACGTTGTCCAGGCGGTAGTCGCCGTGCACCACCGTCGGGGCGGGGGAGACGGGCAGCTTGCGGCCGAGCGCCGCGTGCAGTTCGTCGATGTCCGCCAGTTCGCGGTTGCGGGAGGCGTCCAGCTGCTTGCCCCAGCGGCGCAGCTGCCGGTCCAGGAAGCCCTCGGGGCGCCCGAAGTCGCCGAGCCCGACGGCCTCCGGGTCCACGGCGTGCAGTTCGACGAGGGTGTCCACCAGACCGAGCACGGCTGCCCGGGTACGCTCGGCGCCGAGCGGGGCGAGCTGTTCGGCCGTGCGGTACGGGGTGCCCTCGACGTACTCCATGACGTAGAACGGCGAGCCGATGACGGAGTCGTCCTCGCAGAGCAGCAGCGTCTCGGGGACCGGGACGGGCGTCGCGTGCAGCGCGCTGATCACCCGGTGCTCGCGCTTCATGTCGTGCGCGGTGGCCAGGACGTGACCCAGCGGCGGCCGGCGGACGACCCAGCGGCCGGTGCCGTCCGTGTCCGTGACGATGTAGGTCAGGTTCGAACGGCCGCCCTCGATGAGCCGGGCGTCGAGCGGTCCGTTCACCAGCCCCGGCCGTTCGCGGTCGAGGTGTCCGCGCAGTCGGTCGAGGTCGAGACCTGGCGGGTGGACTGGGCTCATCGTGCGCACCTCCGGGGTGAATGAACGGTCGGTGTTCATGATGCCGACCAGTCGGTATGTCGTCCAGTGAACTTCCGGAACCGGATGTGCCCACTCCGGTCCGATCCGTGGTCCGACCCCTGGTATTCAGTCGTATCTATGAATAGAGTTCACGTATGGATACAGCATTGTTGATCGACGAAGTCCGGCTGACCCCGATCCTCATTGCCGACCCGCCGCTCCTCAACACCCAGGGTGTCCACCAGCCCTACACCCCACGGCTCGTCGTGGAGGTCGTCACCCGCGGCGGGGCGACCGGCGTCGGGGAGACGTACGGCGACGGCAAGTACCTCGAACTGGCCGAGCCGCTCGCCACCGCCCTGGTCGGACGCCCGGTCAGCGATCTGAACGGACTCTTCGCCCTCGCCGACGAGGTGTGCGCAGACTCACGCGCGGCCGACGGGCGGGTCGACGCGGGCGGGCTGCGCGGTGTCCAGACCGCGGACAAGCTGCGCCTCTCGGTGGTGTCGGGCTTCGAGGTGGCCTGTCTGGACGCGCTGGGCAAGTCCCTCGGCCTGCCCGTGCACGCGCTGCTCGGCGGGAAGGTCCGCGACACCGTCGAATACAGCGCGTACCTCTTCTACCGCTGGGCCGGGCACCCGGAGGGTGGCGAGCGGGACGACTGGGGAGCGGCCCTCGACCCGGCCGGGGTCGTCGCCCAGGCACAGCGCTTCGCCCGCGACTACGGCTTCTCCTCCTTCAAGCTGAAGGGCGGCGTCTTCCCGCCCGAGCAGGAGATCGCCGCGGTCCGCGCCCTGGCCGAGGCGTTCCCCGGACAGCCGCTGCGGCTCGACCCCAACGGCGCCTGGTCCGTCGAGACCTCGCTGTACGTCGCCGAGCAGCTCAAGGACGTACTCGAATACCTGGAGGACCCGGCGAGCGGCACGGAGCTGATGGCCGCCGTCGCGGCGGGCACCGACGTCCCGCTCGCCACGAACATGTGCGTCACCACGCTCGCCGAGGTCCCGGAGGCCTTCGCCCGGGACGCCGTGCAGGTGATCCTCTCCGACCACCACTACTGGGGCGGGCTGCACCGCACCCGTGAACTGGCCGGGATCTGCCGCACCTTCGGCGTCGGCCTCTCCATGCACTCCAACACTCACCTCGGGATCAGCCTCGCCGCCATGACGCACGTCGCGGCCACCGTCCCCAACCTCGACTACGCCTGCGACAGCCACTACCCCTGGCAGACCGAGGACGTCATCACCGACCGCCATGTCTTCGAGGACGGCCGGCTCATCGTCTCCGACGCCCCGGGCCTCGGCGTCGAACTCGACCGGGAGCGCCTGGCCGCACTGCACCGCCGCTGGCTCGACGACGACGGCACGATGCGCGAGCGCGACGACGCCGCCGCGATGCGCAAGGCCGAGCCGCAGTGGCGGACCCCGACGATCCCGCGCTGGTGAGGGCCCGCCGCGGGGCGGTCCGTCCCGCGCCCGGCCCCGTGCCCGCTCAGTCGTCCCAGTCCTGCGCCGCCACGAAGGCGTCGCCGTGCTCCACGGCCCAGCGGCCCAGCGCCCTGACCGGCTCCAGCAGGGTCCTGCCGAGCTCCGTCAGCGCGTACTCGACCCGGGGCGGGGCCTCCGCGTACGCCTGCCGCTCCACCAGCCCGTAACCCTCCAGCCGGCGCAGCGTCTCGGTCAGTACCTTCGCGCTGATCCCGCCGATCTCCGCACGAAGGTCTCCCGGGCGGCGCGGGCCCTCGCCCAGCGCGTGCAGGACCACGGCGTTCCAGGTGTGCGAGAGCACATCGAAACCGAGTCTGGCCGGGCAGTCCGCGAGCAGCCGTTCCACAGGTCTCCCCTCCCCGTGGCGCCCGTTGGGCACCGAATGGTGAGCAACGGATCTTCTACCGTCCCCTCCAACGGCACGACGCTACGCCAACTGCGGTCAGGGAGACGGATATGCGCATCGGCATTCTCGGCACGGGAAACATGGCGGAGGCCCTCGGCACCCAGTGGGCCGGGGCCGGGCACCAGGTCCTCTTCGGCGGCCGCTCGCCCGAGCGGGCCCGCGCCCTCGCCGCACGGGCCTGCGGCAAAGCGGGAACCCTCCGGGAGGCCGCCTCCTTCGGTGACGCGGTGCTGCTCGCGCTGCCCCACGAGGCGGTGGCCGGCACCCTCAGGGAGCTCGGCGCCGCCGACGGGGCGCTGCACGACAGGCTGCTGATCGACTGCACCAACGCCGTCGGACCCGGCTTCCGCCTCACCACCGAGGGCGGCCCCGGCGCCGCCCGCGCCATCGCCGATGCCACCGGCGCCCGGGTCATCAAGGCGTTCAACCACCTCCCGGACACGGTCTGGCGGCTCACCCCGCCCGCCTTCGCCGACGGGCCCGTCGCCGTGCCGCTGTGCGGGGACGACGAGGAGGCGCTCCGGACCGTGGCGGCACTGGTGCGGGACCTGGGCTGCGCACCCCTGAGGGCAGGCGGTCTCGACCGGGCCGCGTATCTGGAGGCGACGACCGCCTTCCTCATCGGGCTCTGGCACTCGGGCCACGACCCGCGCACCCTGCTGCCGCCCTTCGAGGCAGCCACGGCATGACTTGCGCCGCCCCCGGCCTGCGCCGATGGTCGAAGGATGAAGGCGATCAGCTACAGCGGGTACGGCGGGGCCGACGTCATGGAATACGGCGAGCGGCCCGACCCCAAGGTGGGCCCGGACGCCGTCCTGGTGAAGGTGCGCGCGGCGGCGGTCAACCCGGTGGACCGCAAGGCCAGGGAAGGGCTGCTCGACGCCACCCTGGAGGCCGTGTTCCCGGTGATCCCCGGCTGGGACGTCTCCGGGGTCGTGGTGCAGCCAGGCGTCGCGGTCGAGGAGTTCGCGGTCGGCGACGAGGTGATCGGGTACGTGCGGGAGGACTTCCTCAGCCGCGGCACGTTCGCCGAGTACGTCGCCGCCCCGGTGCGCACCCTCGCCCGCAAACCACTGAGCCTGAGCTTCGAGGAGGCCGCGGGACTGCCGCTGGCCGGCCTCACCGCGTACCAGGTGCTCCACCGGTCGCTGCGGATCCGGGAAGGTGACACCGTCCTCGTCCACGCGGCGGCGGGCGGTGTCGGATCGGTCGCCGTCCAGCTCGCCCGGCACGCGGGATGCCGGGTCATCGGAACGGCGAGCGCGCACAACCACGACCATCTGCGGCAGCTCGGCGCGGAACCCGTGGAGTACGGGGACGGACTCGCAGACCGGCTGCGGGCACTGGCCCCGAACGGGATCGACGCCGCCTTCGACACCGTGGGCGGGGACGCCCTGCGGGTGTCGGCCGATACGCTCGCGCCGGACGGACGTCTCACGTCCATCGCGGACGCCGAGGTCTTCTCGTACGGCGGGAAGTACGCCTTCGTGCGGCCCGACGCCAAGGATCTGGCGCATCTGGCGGAGCTGGCCGAGCGGGGCATCGTCACGGTCCATGTCGACCGGGTCTTCCCGCTGGCGGAGGCGGCCGATGCCCATCGGCTCAACGAGCAGGGGCGCACCCGCGGCAAGATCGTCGTCACCGTGGACTGGGACGTCTGACGGCCCGGGTCCCGCATCTCAGAAGAGCATCGCCGCCGCGAACACGGCCAGCGCGACCGTGCACACCGCGGCCGCGGCGGCCTCGCGTGGGCCGAGTGTCCGCGGGCGGGCGGTGCCCATGCCCTGCACCCGGCGGTTGGCCACCCCCAGAAACCCGAGCCAGGCCAGCACGCTCAGCGACAGGGCGACGATCCCGGCCGGTCCTGTCCCGTCGTGCAGCGCCTGCTTGCCCGCCAGCAGGGCCACCACCGTGCAGGAGAGCGTGGTGCGTCGCCAGGCCAGCCTGGTCCGCTCCGGCTGGAGGCCAGGGTCCCGCTCCGGCCCGCTCACCGCCCCTCCCAGCCGAAGAGGACCACCACCACCATCGCCACGGCGACGACGCCGACCGCGAGACCCAGCAGCGTCGGGAACCGGGAGACCGGCAGGTCCTCGCCGCGCCGCATGGCCCGCTCGCAGCGCACCCAGTGGTTGACCGCCCGCAGGGCGCACAGCACACCGGCCGCGAGCAGCGCCAGCGCGAGACCGGCCCGGACGCCCCACGAGAGCTCCGGCAGGAACTGGTCGACGGCGAAACCGCCGCCGATCAGCGCGAGAGCCGTCCGGATCCAGGCGAGGAAGGTCCGCTCGTTGGCGAGCGAGAAGCGGTAGTCGGGGGTGTCGCCCTCGTCGCGGATCCGCTGCGGCGCGAACCACAGCCGCATGCTCTGTACGAATTCGTTCACGTTCGGACCTTATCTGCCGCTCTGTGACGCTCCGCGAGCAGGTTCAGGACGACTCCCGGAAGGCCAGCAGCCGACGGTAGCCGTCCAGTCCGTCCGGCACCCACGTCCAGTCTCCGAGCCGCGCCGCCAGCTCCGCGTCGTCGAGGAAGGTGTGCCAGGCGACCTCCTCCACCTGCGGCCGCACCGGCAGCTCGCACCGTACCTGGTAGACGTACGACCACCAGCTGTGCCGGTCGCCCTCGTAGAGGAACTTGAAGAGCGGCACCGGCCGGGGGAGCCCGGACACCCCCAGCTCCTCCTCGGCCTCCCGCAGCGCCGCCTCGTCGTACGTCTCGCCCGCACCGACCACCCCGCCGACGAACATGTCGTAGTGGGACGGGAAGACCAGCTTGGTGGCGGTCCTGCGGTGCACGAAGATCCGGCCGTCGGCGTCCCGGGCCTCGATGAACACACAGCGGTGGCGCAGTCCCCGCTCGGTCGCCTCGCCGCGCGGGGCCTGCCCGACGACCTCGTCGTTCTCGTCGACGATGTCCAGGATCTCGTCAGAAGGATTCATGCCCCTCATCCAACAGCAGACCGCCGGCCGTGATCATTGAAGGGCACGGCGGGGGGCAGCCCGGGAGGCACTCAGCGTGGCTGGAGGCTCTCCGCGCGGCGCCCGCCCATCGGCCCCTCCGGCATGGCCGGATGCAGCCCCAGCAGCACGATCCCGACCACGATCGCCGCGAGCCCGGTCGCCTGCCAGGCGAGGGCGGCCGTGTCGGTGCGCACCTGGTCGCCGAGGAACCCGATCCCGCAGGCGATTCCGGCCAGCGGCTGGGCCGCGGTCAGTGCGGGCAGGGACATCCGCAGCGGTCCGGTCTCGAACGCGCTCTGCACCAGGAGCAGCCCCGTCACCCCCAGCACCAGCACCGCGTACGGCTGCCAGCTCGTCACCAGCGCCGCCCAGCCGTCGTCCCCGAGCCGCTGGCCGCTGACCCGGGTCAGGGCGTCCTGGAGTCCGTACAGCAGCCCGGCCGCCACCGCGAGGAGCGCCGGGGCGGCCGCGGACCGCGAGCGCGCGGCGTACATGGTGAGCGCCACGGCGATGCCCGCCACCACACCGATCACCAGCCAGTGCCGCAGCGGGCTCGACACCGCCGCGCCGCCCGTGGGCTCGCCCGCCAGCAGGAAGGCCGCCACCCCGCACGCCAGCAGCCAGAGCCCGGCCCAGCCCTGCCGGCCGAGCCGCTGGCCGGTGCGGTGGCGCGACAGAGTCATCGCGAAGAGCAGATTGGTCGCGAGGAGCGGCTCGACGACGGAGACCTCGCCCTTTCCCAGAGCCAGCGCGCCCAGCACCATGCCGCAGACCATCAGACCGATACCGGCCAGCCAGCTCCGCACCCGCATCAGGTCCAGCAGCAGCCGGAACGACAGATAGTCGCTCTTCGGGGCGTGACTGGCCGCGGCCTGCTGCAGCACGAAACCGAACCCCAGACAGCAGGCGGCGCTCACAGCGAGTACGAGAACCAGCACCGACACGCTTCTCTACCCCAAGTCAGGCCGGAAGAGGGTGAATTGTTTCGACGATAGCGCCTGTACGCCACCGGTGCGGCCGGAGTGCCGCCGACCGGGCGGTTGACGCCGGGCCGGTCGGTACCGAAGATCTGACGCACCAGTAACTTCGCGAGCGGCCGCACGGGTGATGTGCGGTCCCGCCGCCGGACTGTGTCCGGTTCGCCCCGACAAGGATGGAACCCATGGCGTACGACGCTGATGTGATCGTGATCGGGGCAGGACTCGCGGGGTTGGCCGCCACAGCCGAGCTCGTCGACGCGGGCCGCTCGGTGCTCCTGCTCGACCAGGAGCCCGAGCAGTCGTTCGGCGGTCAGGCGCACTGGTCCTTCGGCGGTCTCTTCTTCGTCGACTCACCCGAACAGCGCCGGATGCGGATCAAGGACAGCCGTGAGCTGGCCCTCCAGGACTGGCTGGGCACGGCCGGATTCGACCGCGAGGAGGACCACTGGCCGCGGAAGTGGGCCGAGGCGTACATCGACTTCGCCGCCGGTGAGAAGCGCTCCTGGCTCCACGCGCAGGGCCTGCGGCTCTTCCCCGTCGTCGGCTGGGCCGAGCGCGGCGGATACGACGCCACCGGCCACGGCAACTCCGTCCCCCGCTTCCACATCACCTGGGGCACCGGCCCCGGCGTCGTCGCCCCCTTCGAGCGCCGGGTGCGCGAGGGCGTCGCCAAGGGGCTGGTCAGCTTCCGCTTCCGCCACCGGGTCACCGGTCTCGGCCGCACCTCAGGCGCGATCGACACCGTCACCGGCGAGATCCTGGAGCCGAGCGGCGCGGCGCGCGGGACCGCGAGCAGCCGGGAGACGGCCGGCAGTTTCGAGCTGCGGGCCCAGGCGGTGATCGTCACCTCCGGCGGCATCGGCGGCAACCACGACCTCGTGCGCAAGCAGTGGCCCGAGCGGCTCGGCACCCCGCCCGCCAAGATGCTGTCCGGCGTCCCCGCCCATGTGGACGGGCTGATGCTCGGCATCGCCGAGGACGCGGGCGCCCACCACATCAACCGCGACCGGATGTGGCACTACACCGAGGGCATCGAGAACTGGAACCCGATCTGGGCCAAGCACGCCATCCGCATCCTGCCCGGCCCCTCCTCGCTCTGGCTGGACGCCCGGGGCAAGCGGCTGCCCGTCCCGCTCTTCCCCGGCTTCGACACGCTCGGCACCCTCGAACACATCATGCGGACCGGTCACGACTACACCTGGTTCGTCCTGGACCAGAAGATCATCGGCAAGGAGTTCGCGCTCTCCGGCTCCGAGCAGAACCCCGACCTGACCGGCAAGTCCGTCCGCGGGGTCATCGGCCGGGCGCGCGCGGACGTGCCGGGCCCGGTCAAGGCGTTCATGGACAACGGCGTGGACTTCGTCGTCGAGAACGACCTCGGCGCCCTGGTCCGCGGGATGAACGCCCTCACCGGCGAAGGGCTCATCGACGAGGACGACCTGCGCCGCGAGATCACCGCCCGCGACCGCGAGATCGCGAACCCCTTCACCAAGGACCTCCAGATCACCGCGATCCGCGGCGCCCGCACCTACCTGGGCGACAAGCTGATCCGGACCGCCGCACCGCACCGCATCCTCGACCCCAAGGCCGGTCCGCTGATCGCGGTACGGCTGAACATCCTGACCCGCAAGTCGCTCGGCGGGCTGGAGACGGACCTGTCCTCCCGGGTGCTCACCGCGGACGGCACTCCGCTGGCCGGGGTGTACGCGGCCGGTGAGGCGGCCGGGTTCGGCGGCGGCGGGGTGCACGGCTACCGCTCGCTGGAGGGCACCTTCCTCGGCGGCTGCATCTTCTCCGGGCGTACGGCCGGCCGGGCCGCGGCGGAGGCGGTCGGCTGATCCCGCGGGGCTCCGTGCGCCGGGTCCGCGCGTCCGTCCGGTGGGGTTCGGGGCGCGGGGCAGTGCCGGGGCACCGGATGCGGGCATGAGAAGGAGATGCCAGGAGTAGCCGAGCCGGTGATCAACCTCGTCCGGCGCACCACCGAATCCGTCCGGGTCCAGACCCTGCGTTCCACGGGTGCCGCGGTGATCGCCTATGCCGTGGCGACGTCGACGCTGTCCCAGCCCGCCCCCCTGACCGCTCCGCTCACCGCGCTGCTCGTCGTCCAGGTCACCCTGTACGCCACGCTCACCACGGGGATCCGGCGCGTGAACGCCGTGGTCGTCGGTGTGCTCATCGCGAGCGGCTTCAGTTCCCTGGTCGGGCTGTCCTGGTGGAGCCTCGGGCTGACGATCTTCACCTCACTGATCATCGGCCGGCTGGTCCGGGTGAACGAGTTCGTCCCCGAGGTGGCGATCAGCGCCATGCTGGTGCTCGGTGTCGCGCAGGTCGCCGACACCGCGTGGGAGCGGGTGTTCGAAACGCTGATCGGTGCGGGCGTGGGGCTGCTGTTCAACCTGCTGTTCGCCCCGCCCGTGTGGGTGCAGTCGGCGGGGGCCTCGATCGACGGCCTGGCTCGTGAGATGGGGGAGATGCTCCGCGACCTGGGCGGTGACCTGGGCGGCCGGGTCACTGTCGGGCAGGCGGCCGAGCGGCTGCACCGGGCCCGCCGCATCGACCATGACATCGTGGCCGTGGACGCCTCGCTGCGGCAGGCCGAGGAGAGCCTCATGCTCAACCCCCGGGTCCGGCAGGGGCTGCTCTACCGCGTCGTGCTGCGCACCGGTCTGGACACCCTGGAGATCTGCGCCGTGGTGCTCCGGGTGCTGGCCAGGACGCTGACCGACCTGGCCAAGGACCGGGTCGACGAACCCCTCTTCCCCGCCGACGTGGCCTCCGGGCTCACGGAACTGTTCGGACAGCTCGCGGACGCCGTCGAGAGCTTCTCGATGCTGATCACCACCCCGGTCGCCGCCAGCGCGGAGGGCGCCGAGGCACGGCTGGCCGACGCGCTCACGGTCAGCCGTACGACCCGGGACCGGGTGGCGCAGATGCTGCTGGCGGCGGTCCAGGACCACCCCAGGAAATGGCAGCTGCACGGGGCGCTGCTCGCCGAGGTCGACCGGGTTCTGGACGAGCTCGACATCGAGAAGCGCACGGAGCGCCTCGGCAAGGAGCTGGACCGCCGCTCGGGAGAGATGCACGAGCGCCATCCCCGGCTGCTCGCGCTCAGGCGGCGGCTGGACCTCGTCAGGCGCGTGGACCGGGCGGGGGCCGACGCGGGCCGCACATGAGGGCCGGCCCCGCCCGCCTGCCGCACGCTCAGGCCGGTTCGATCAGCTCCACGACCCGGAACCGCTCGGCGACGACCAGCGTGTCTTCGTCGACCGTGAACCCCGGGTCGTCGAGCGCCTCGCGCATCTCGTCGCTGTGCCAGAACCGCTCGTGGCCGGCCCGCCACTGCGCGACCGACGTGTCGCCCTCGCCCTCGTCCAGCACATGCTGGAGGTCGACGTCCCCGAGGCGCAGGATCCGCACCTCCGTCACCTCCAGCACCGCGATCTCCCGGCCGTCCGAATCGATCAGGGCCGACCGCTCACCCACCGGGGGCGGCTCCTCCTTCTCCACCTGGTACTCCACGAGCAGTCCGGTCGTCGACACCTTCCGCCCGTCGAGCACCGCGGCGACCAGCTGGTCGCGCAGCGGTCCGGGGAAGACGAGGAGGAAGGGCTTGAGCGCTTCACGGTTCGGCATGGCGCAAGTCTGACATCCGGGGTCCGCCCGTGACCGGGAGAATCTGACGGACCGGTGACGGACCGCGGCCGCCCCTGGCGTCCGGCGGCCCGGAGTGCTCGAATCGAGGAGTGAACAGTCCCCCTCCCGGCGCCGGCCCCGATCCGGCGGCGCCCGGCCCCGATCCGGACTCCGTCGGCACCCCGGTCGGCCGTCGTCTGGTCCTGACGATGCTCGGTCTCGGCGCCGCCGGGCTCGTCGCCGCCCCCGTTCTGCAACGGACCCTGGAATCGGGCCTGGGCGCGGTCGCGGACAAGGACCCCACCGGGCTGACCGGTCTGCTGCCCAACGGCGGCGGCTTCCGCTACTACTCCGTGGCCGCGTCCGTGCCGTCGAAGAGCGCCGCCGACTACCGGCTGACCGTCGGCGGGCTGGTCGACCGCCCGGCCACGTACACCCTGGACGCGCTGAAGGCGCTGCCGCAGACCCGGATGGTCCGCGATGTGCAGTGCGTGACCGGGTGGCGGGTGCCCGAGACCCCGTTCGAGGGCGTGCGGCTCTCCGCCCTCCTGGACGCGGCGGGTGTCCGGCCGGGGGCGAAGGCGATCCGGTTCACCTGCTTCGACGGCACCTACAGCGAGAGTCTCACCCTCGCCCAGGCCCGCCGCGCCGATGTGCTGGTCGCGCTGCGCATGCAGGACCGGCCGGTGTCGCACTCCCACGGCGGCCCGGTCCGGCTCTACGTGGCCCCGATGTACTTCTACAAGTCGGCGAAATGGCTCTCCGGGATCACCGTCACGGACTCCGTACGCCCCGGTTACTGGGAGGAGCTCGGTTATGACGTCGACGCCTGGGTCGGCCGGTCCAACGGCCGTGACGACGCCCCCACGACCTGAGGTGTCCGGCCGGGTGCGGCGGTTCGGCCGGCCGGTGCGGTGGGTGCACCGCAGCACGGCGGCGCTGATGCTGCTCTGTGTGGCGACGGCCGCCTGCCTGTACGTGCCGCAGCTCGCCGAACTCGTCGGCCGCCGCCATCTGGTGGTCACCGTGCACGAATGGTCCGGGCTGCTGATCCCCGTACCGCTGCTGGCCGGGCTCCTCTCGCGGGCCGTGCGGGGCGACCTGTCGCGGCTCAACCGCTTCGGACCGCACGACCGGACGTGGCTGCGGGCCGTGCGCCGCCGCGACCACCGGCCCGGCTCCCGGCCGGCCGGCAAGTTCAACGCGGGGCAGAAGCTCTACGCGGCGTGGATCGCGGGTGCGGTCCTGGTGATGGCCGGCACCGGGCTGCTGATGTGGTTCACCGGGCTCGCCCCGCTGATGTGGCGGACCGGCGCGACCTTCGTCCACGACTGGCTGGCACTCGCGATCGGCATCGTGCTGGGCGGCCACATCGCGATGGCGTACGCCGACCCGGAGGCACGCCGTGGCATGCGCACCGGGTCGGTCGAGCGCCGTTGGGCCCGTCGCGAGCACCCGCTGTGGCGGATCCCCGCAGACCCGGCCGAGCCGCCGGACGAGCGGTGACGGCGGCGGGCCGGGGCGGCAGGTCGCCCTACGCCTAGAGAACCAGCGACAGCAGCAGGATGAAGACCAGCGAGACCACGGAGATGATGGTCTCCATGACCGACCAGGTCTTCAGCGTCTGGCCGACGTCCATCCCGAAGTACTCCTTCACCAGCCAGAACCCGGCGTCGTTGACATGGCTGAAGAAGAGCGAGCCCGCGCCGACGGCGAGGACCAGCAGCGCGACGTGCGAGGTCGACATGTCGGCGGCCAGCGGGGCGACGAGACCGGCCGCCGAGATGGTGGCCACGGTCGCCGAGCCGGTGGCGAGCCGGATCGCCACGGCGATCAGCCAGCCGAGCAGCAGGGCGGGGATCGACCAGTCCTCGGAGAAGTCCAGGATCATCTGGCCGACACCGGCGTCGACGAGGGTCTGCTTGAAACCGCCGCCCGCGCCCACGATGAGCAGCACACCGGCGATCGGGGCGAGGGACTTCTCCACGGTGGTGGAGAGCCGCGCCTTGGTGAAGCCGGCGGCCCGGCCCAGTGTGAACATGCCGACGACGACGGCCGCGAGCAGGGCGATGAGCGGCGAGCCGATCACGTCGGTGACCCGCTGGAGGCCCTGCTCGGGGTCGTCCACGACGATCTCGACAAGGGCCTTGGCCAGCATCAGGACGACGGGCAGCAGGATCGTCGCCAGGGTGGCGCCGAAGCTGGGCCGGCGGTCCAGGTCCTCGGCCGGGCGCTGCGGGACCATCGCCTCCGGCGCCTTGATGTCCACCCAGCGGGCGGCGAAGCGGGAGAAGACCGGACCCGCGAGGATCACCGTCGGGATCGCGACGACCACACCGAGGGCCAGGGTGATGCCCAGGTTGGCGTCGAGGGCGTCGATCGCGACCAGCGGGCCGGGGTGCGGGGGAATGAGCCCGTGCATGACGGAGAGACCGGCCAGGGCCGGGATTCCGATCCGCATCAGGGAGTAGTTGCCGCGCTTGGCGACCAGCAGCACCACCGGGATCATCAGCACGATCCCGACCTCGAAGAACAGCGGCAGTCCGACGATCGAGGCGATCAGGACCATCGCCCAGGGCATGGCCCGCCCGCTCGTCCTGGCGAGGATGGTGTCGACGATCTGGTCCGCGCCGCCGGAGTCGGCGAGCAGCTTGCCCAGGATCGCGCCGAGCGCGATGAGGACCCCGACGCCGGCGACGGTCGAGCCGAGGCCCGCGGTGAAGCTCTCTATCGTCTTGGCCGGCGCGGCTCCGGCGAACGAACCGAGCGCCAGTGAGCCGATGGTCAGCGCAAGGAACGCGTGCATCTTGAATTTGGTGATGAGCAGAACGATGACGGCGATGCCCGCCAGGACTGCGATGCCCAACTGCGCGTTGCCGGCCGAAGTGATCGGTTCGGCGGCGTCCGCTGCCAGCATCTCGACGCTGAGACTGGTCACGGTGATGATCCTTAGCTGTCCAGCCGGCGCAGTGCCGCGACGGCTCGCTGGGTGATCTCTTCGGGGGTGCCGGACACATCCACGGCGACGCCGGCCTCGTCGTCCTCAAGGGGCTGCAGGGTGGCGAACTGCGAGTCGAGGAGTGCGGTGGGCATGAAGTGGCCCTTGCGGTCCGCCATCCGCTCCTCGATCAGGGACCGCTCGCCGGTCAGGTGGAGGAACACCGCACCGGGGGCCTCGCTGCGCAGCCGGTCACGGTAGGCGCGCTTCAGCGCTGAGCTGCTGACCACACCGCCGAGCCCGGCCCGGCCGTGTGCCCACTGCCCGATCGCATCCAGCCAGGGCCACCGGTCGGCGTCGTCCAGCGGGGTGCCGGCCGACATCTTGGCGATGTTCGCCGGGGGATGGAAATCGTCGCCCTCGGCGTACGGGACGCCCAGGGCGGTGGCGAGCAGGGGGCCGATCGTGGTCTTGCCGGTCCCTGCGACGCCCATCACCACGACGACGTGGGGGGTGCTCATTGCGGTGCCTCGCTGTTCTCGTCGATGTCTTCCTCGACATCAGTCCGTCGCGCTACTGAAACCCATACGTACGACTTATTCAAGATGCTGTGACATAAACGTCGTACTTTATGTTCCCGTGAGGGCCCCCGTACTCTTGGTTCATGACGACACAGAGCCAGGGGCTGCATACCCATGTGCTGGACACCCTGGGTCTGGAGATCGCCGCGGGTGAGCATCTGCCCGGCCAGGTGCTGCGGACCGACGAGCTGGCTCAGCGGTTCGACGTCTCACGCACGGTCGTCCGGGAGGTCATCCGCGTCCTGGAATCCATGCACCTGGTCGAGTCCCGGCGCCGGGTCGGCGTGACCGTGCGGCCCGCCGAGGAGTGGAACGTCTACGATCCGCAGGTCATCCGGTGGCGGCTGGCCGGCGCCGACCGGCCGCGCCAGCTGCGCTCCCTGACCGTCCTGCGCTCGGCGATCGAGCCCGTCGCCGCCTCGCTCGCCGCCCGCCACGCCACCGCGGAGCAGTGCGCCCAGCTCACCGAACGGGCCCTCGGCATGGTCGCCACCTCGCGCGGTCAGCAGCTGGAGGGGTACCTCGAACACGACATCGCGTTCCACCGGATCGTCCTCAACGCCTCCGGCAACGAGATGTTCGCCCGGCTCGGCGACGTGGTCGCCGAGGTCCTGGCGGGGCGCACCCATCACCAGGTGATGTTCGAGGACCCCGACCCGGCGGCCGTCACCCTCCATGTCCGGCTCGCCGACGCGGTGCGCGAGGGCGACGCGGCCGGGGCCGAGCAGCTGACGAAGGAGATCGCGGTGGGCGCCCTGCACGAACTCGACGTGCTCGCGCCCTGATCCGACGCGTCACGGTTTCACGTGCTGCAGCCGCGCGGCGGCCGCGGCGAGCATCATCTCCAGTGCCGCCGGATACCCGCTGCGGCCCATCTCCGCGACCAGTACCGGCGCGGTCGCCGCGATGTTCGGGTGGCTGTGCGCCGGCTGCCGGGCGTAGACCTCCGGCCAGGCCTGGGCCTCCAGGGCCCGCGCCTGCGCCGACAGCACCAGCGTCGACGCGTCCAGCGCCGCGAACGACAGCGTCTGGTCGACGAAGACGTGGTAGATCCGCACCGCCTCCGCATCCGGGAAGCCCGCGCCCCGCAGCACCCCGAGAATCGCCTCGACCGAACTGACCTCATGGGTCCGGCCCGTCACCCGTGAGCAGGTCAGCATCGCCGCCTGCGGATGGGCCAGATAGTCCGCGTGCATCCGCAGCCCCAGCGTCCGCAGATCGGCCCGCCAGTCACCCGTCGGCCGCCAGGTGCGCAGGGTCCGGCCGATCAGCTCGTCGGCGACCGCCAGCAGCAGCTCGTCGGTGTCCCTGAAGTACCGGTAGAGCGCGCTCGGATCACAGCCCAGAGCCGCCCCGAGCCGACGCACCGTCAGCGCCGCCGCCCCGTGCTCGCCGATCAGCCGCAGCGCCGTCTCCACGATCAGCTGCTCCGAGAGCACCGTGCCCTGCTTGGTGGGCCGCCTGCGCCGCCGCGCACCCTCCGGCACCACCCGCTCGCTCGCCTTCATGCGGGGCACCTTATGACAACGGCGTTGACCTGTCGAACCCCCGAGGAGTTCGATGTGCCGCCATCGGGGCCGAAAAGCGCCCCCCGGTGAAGGAGCGACCGTGACGTCCTCTCGTACTCCCAGCGGCGACGCACCACCGGCACCCGCGGCCCTGCGCAAGAGCCTCGGAGTGGTGGACGGGTTCGCCATCGCGGCCTCGTCGACCGCAGCCACCACAAGCATCGGCATCGGACTCGGTGTCACCGCGGGCGCCGTCGGACTGCATCTGCCGATCATCATGCTGCTCGCCTTCCTGCCGATCCTGGGCATCGCGAGCGCGTACTCCCGGCTCAACAGGGTCGAGCCGAACATGGGCAGCGGCTACGTCTGGGTCGGCCGCTCGCTCAGCCCCTGGCTCGGCTTCCTCGTCGGCTGGATCGGCATCGTCTCCACCGTCGTGTTCCTCGCGTACACCACGACCGTCACCGGCTCGGCGCTGCTCCAACTGGCGGGGGAGGGCGGGCTGCACCGGCTGGCCGGCCTCCGGCTCGACCCCGACTCCACGGCCCAGTCGACCGCCCTCGGCATCGTCGTCCTGGTCGCCGTCACGCTCACCGCGATCACCGGCATCCGGTCGGCCGCCAACCTCCAGAAGTACCTGCTCGTCTTCGAGTACGTCGTCCTGCTCGGCTTCTGCGGATACGGACTGTTCGCCGGCCCGCACCCGTTCAGCCTCGACTGGATCAACCCGTTCACCATCCCGTCCGGGCAGCAGCTCGCCCAGGGACTCCTGCTCTCCGTCTTCTGCTTCTGGGGCTTCGAGTCCACGTTCAGCGTCACCGAGGAGATCCGCGACCCGCAGGACGCCTCCAAAGCGGGGCTCATCACGCTCTTCACCATGCTTGGCCTGTTCCTGCTCGGCTCCTTCGCCTTCCAGCGCGTCCTCTCGCTGGACGAGCTCACCGGTCACGGCGCCCAGGGGCTCACCTACTTCGGCGACCGGCTGGCCGGTCAGCCGCTGGCCGCACTTCCGTTGATCGCCCTCACCTTCTCCGCCGTCGCCTCCCTGCAGTCCGGGGTGATACCGACCGTGCGCGGCATGTTCGCCATGAGCCGCGACCGCACGCTCGGACCGCTGTGGACCAAGGTCAGCCCGCGGTACGGGACTCCTGCCGCCGGGACCGTCGTGATCGGCTGCGTCGCCGCCGCCATCGCCGTGCTCTCGCTCGTCATCCCCAAGGTCGGCGACCTGATCCTGGCGTCCGTGAACGCGATCGGCGTCGTCGTCGCGCTCTACTACGCCCTCACCGCGCTGGCCGCCGCTGCCCGCTTCCGCGGCGCCCTGCGCGAGGGCTGGGCACCGGCGTTGCGAGCCGTGGTCCTTCCCGTGGCGAGCGCCCTCGTCCTGCTCGGCCTCGGCGGCTACCTCTGCTGGACGTTCTACAGCTCGGCCGACCACTTCGAGATCAGCCCGGACAACGGCTGGTTCATGCTCTTCTGCCCGGCCGTCATGCTGCTGACCGGCGTCGTCGCGGCCGCCTGGGCCAAGTGGGTAAGGAAATCCCCCTACTTCGTCACCGGCCGGTCCGTGCCGCCTGAGGCCCTCGCGGAACCCGCCCCCGGCCCGGCCTGACCCCCACCCCTGCACAGACCGACCGCATCACCACACGGAACGGAAATCCCATGCCCCGCACCCCCGCCGACCTCGTGTTCACCGGTGGCCCCGTCCACACGACGGACGCCGCCCGCACCCGGGCCACCACCGTCGCCGTCACCGGCGAGCGGATCACCGCGGTCGGCCACGACGAGGTACGCGAACTCATCGGCCCGCGCACCGAGGTGGTGGACCTCACCGGGCGCCTCCTGCTTCCCGGCTTCCAGGACGCCCACGTCCATCCGGTCACCGCCGGCCTCGAACTCGCCCGGTGCAACCTCACGGACGCCGGGGACGCCGCCGCCACCGTCGCCGCGGTACGGGCCTACGCCGAGGCGAACCCGGCGCGGGAATGGATCACCGGCGGCGGCTGGTCCATGGACGCCTTCGAGGGCGGCGCCCCCACCAGGCAGCAGCTCGACACCGCCGTACCCGACCGCCCCGCCTACCTGTTCAACCGGGACCACCACGGAGCCTGGGTCAACACCCGGGCGCTCGCCCTCGCCGGGATCGACCGGCACACCCCGGACCCGGCCGGCGGCCGCATCGAACGCGACCCCCGGGGCGAACCCACCGGACTCCTCCAGGAGAGCGCCATGGACCTGGTCGCCCGCCACACCCCCCGCTCCACCCCGGCCGACCGGCTCGACGCCCTGCTGCGCGCCCAGCGACTGTTGCACGCGTACGGCATCACCGCCTGGCAGGACGCCATCATCGGCGAGTACGGAGCGATGGACGACGCCTCCGACGCCTATACGACCGCCGACCGCGACGGCTCGCTCACCGCCCGCGTCGCCGGCGCGCTGTGGTGGGACCGGGAGCGCGGCACCGAGCAGATACCCGGGATGCTGGCCCGGCGCGAGGCGTTGAGCGGCCGGCGGTTCCGCGCCGGATCGGTGAAGATCATGCAGGACGGCGTCGCGGAGACCGGCACGGCGGCCCTCCTCGCTCCGTACCTCGACGCCTGCGGCTGTGCCACCGCCAACAGCGGCACCAGCTTCGTCGACCCCGTCGAACTGCGCCGCTACGTCACCGAACTGGACGCCGCCGGCTTCCAGACCCACTTCCACGCCCTGGGCGACCGGGCGGTGCGGGAGGCGCTGGACGCAGTCGAGGCCGCCCGCACAGCCAACGGGCACACCGGCACCCGCCCCCACCTCGCCCACCTCCAGATCGTCCACCCCGACGACATCCCCCGCTTCCGCGCCCTCGGCGCCACGGCCAACATCCAGCCGCTCTGGGCCGCCCACGAACCGCAGATGGACGAGCTGACCATCCCCTTCCTCGGCGAGGAACGCGCCGCGCTCCAGTACCCGTTCGGCGCGCTGCTGCGGTCCGGCGCCACCGTGGCCGCGGGCTCCGACTGGCCGGTCAGCAGCGCCGATCCGATGCACGGCATCCACACCGCGGTCAACCGTGTCGCCCCCGGGGGCGACCGGCCGCCCTTCCTCCCGCGGGAGCGCATCTCCCTGACGGACGCCCTCGCCGCGTACACGGCGGGCTCGGCCTACGTGAACCACCTCGACGACACCGGCAGCATCCGTGCCGGAGCCCTGGCCGACCTGGTGGTCCTGGACCGCGACCCGTACGCCGCATCCGCCGCGGAGATCGCCGAGGCACGGGTCATCGGTACGTACGTGGGCGGCCGCCGGGTGTACGGGGACTGACACAGGGCATCCCGTCCGGCCGAAACCGGCGTACTCACGCGGATCGGCGGCGCCCGGACCGCGGCAACGCGGCGCGCCGCCGTGACACCCCCGCACGGCGTACGGTTGCCCGTGATCGAACGAGCGGAAAAGTCGGGAAAGGGAGACCACGGGAATGGCGCAGCAGGTACAAGGGGTCATCGCACCGGGAAAGAACGAGCCGGTACGGGTCGAGACGATCGTGATCCCGGACCCCGGCCCCGGTGAGGCCGTCGTGAAGATCCAGGCGTGCGGTGTCTGCCACACCGATCTGCACTACAAGCAGGGCGGCATCAACGACGAGTTCCCGTTTCTCCTCGGCCATGAGGCCGCGGGCGTCGTGGAGTCCGTCGGCGAGGGCGTCACGGACGTCGAACCGGGGGACTTCGTCGTCCTCAACTGGCGTGCCGTGTGCGGACAGTGCCGTGCCTGTCTGCGAGGCCGCCCCTGGTACTGCTTCGACACCCACAACGCCAAGCAGAAGATGACCCTGCTGGACGGCACGGAGCTGTCGCCCGCACTCGGCATCGGCGCGTTCGCCGAGAAGACGCTGGTCGCCTCCGGCCAGTGCACCAAGGTCGATCCCGAGGTCGCCCCGGAGGTCGCCGGCCTCCTCGGCTGCGGCGTGATGGCGGGTATCGGCGCCGCCATCAACACCGGGCAGGTCGGCCGCGGCGACTCGGTCGCCGTCATCGGCTGCGGCGGCGTCGGCGACGCGGCGGTCGCCGGTGCCCGGCTGGCCGGAGCGGCGAAGATCATCGCCGTGGACATCGACGACCGCAAGCTGGAGACGGCGAAGAAGATGGGTGCCACGCACACCGTCAACTCCCGCAGCAGCGACGCGGTCGAGGCCATCCGCTCGCTCACCGGCGGCAACGGCGCCGACGTCGTCATCGAGGCGGTCGGCCACCCGGAGACGTACAAGCAGGCGTTCTACGCCCGCGACCTCGCCGGCACCGTGGTCCTGGTCGGCGTCCCCACCCCGGAGATGCAGCTCGAACTGCCGCTCCTGGACGTCTTCGGCCGCGGTGGCTCGCTCAAGTCGTCCTGGTACGGCGACTGCCTGCCCTCGCGCGACTTCCCGATGCTCATCGACCTGCACCAGCAGGGCCGGATCGACCTCGGCGCGTTCGTCACCGAGACCATCGGGCTCGGCGACATCGAGCAGGCCTTCGGCCGGATGCACGACGGCGACGTCCTGCGCTCGGTGGTGGTGTTCTGATGACCGCCCGCATCGACCACCTCGTCACCTCCGGCACCTTCGCCCTCGACGGCGGCGAATGGGACGTCGACAACAACGTCTGGATCGTCGGCGACGACACCGAGGCGGTCGTCATCGACGCCGCCCACGACGCCGCCGCGATCGAGGCCGCGCTCGGCGGCCGTACGCTGCGCGCCATCATCTGCACCCACGCGCACAACGACCACATCGACGCTGCCCCGGCACTCGCCGACGCCACCGGCGCACCGATTCTGCTCCACCCCGACGACCTGCCGCTGTGGAAGCAGACCCACCCGGACCGGGCCCCGGACGGTGAACTGGCCGACGGCCAGGAGCTGCGGATCGCCGGGACGACCCTCAAGGTCCTGCACACCCCGGGCCACGCCCCGGGCGCCGTCTGCCTGTACGCCCCCGAGCTGTCCACCGTCTTCACCGGTGACACGCTCTTCCAGGGCGGGCCGGGCGCCACCGGGCGGTCGTTCTCCCACTTCCCGACGATCGTCGACTCGATCAGGGACCGGCTGCTCGCCCTGGCCCCGGACACCGCCGTCCGCACCGGGCACGGCGACTCCACGACCATCGGCGCGGAGGCCCCGCACCTGGACGAATGGATCGCCCGCGGCCACTGAGGCCGGGGGAGTCACCCCTGCGGCCACGCGGAGAGCCGCAGCCCGCTCTCGAAGCGGCGCGGCTCTCCCGTGACCGGATCGGTGAACTCCAGCACCCGCGCCAGCAGTTGGAGCGGGCGCGACCAGTCGTCCGGCGCCCCCTCCGCCTCGACCACGGGGTAGACCGGGTCGTGGACGAGCGGCAGCCCCAGGCTGTTCATATGGACCCGCAGCTGATGCGTCCGCCCGGTGGCGGGCAGCAGCCGGTAGCGCCCGAGCCCCGCCCGGTGCTCCAGCAGCTCGATCCGGCTCTCGCTGTTCGGCTCGCCCGGCTCCTCGCGGGCGGCGATCACCCCGCGCTCCTTGACGATCAGGCTGCGCACGGTGCGCGGGAAGGCGAGCCCCGGGTCATGGGGCGCCACCGCCTCGTACTCCTTGCGCACCAGACGGTCCCGGAACAGTGTCTGGTACGCACCCCGTTCCCCCGGCCGGACCACGAACAGGACCAGCCCCGCGGTCAGCCGGTCCAGCCGGTGCGCCGGCTGGAGCAGGGGAAGCCCCAGCTCACGGCGGAGCCGGGCCACGGCCGTCTCGGTGATGTGCCGCCCGCGCGGCGTGGTGGCGAGGAAGTGCGGCTTGTCCGCGACGACCAAGTGTGCGTCGCGGTACACGACACCGACCGGGAAGGGCACCGGCTCCTCCGGTGCGAAGTCCCGGTGGAACCAGAGGTGCCGGCCCGCCTCGTACGACTCGTCACCCGTCACCGGACCCCGGATCCAGACGAACCTGCCCTCCGCGAGCATCGCGTCGACCCGGTCGGCACCGATCGCGTCGCCGAACCGCGCCAGCAGATGATCACGGACCGTGCGCCACTGCCCGTCCGGATCCTCCGGCAGCCGCACCCGGACCGGATCGATCCCGTCACGCTGGGGCAACGGGGACGGGGGAGGCTTGGCGCGGCCCCTCACCGGGGCCCGCCCGGCGCCCGGGTGCTGGTTCTCATGGTGAGACGAATCCTTCCACAGGGACGGCACGCCCACGCTCATGAGCCCGGCACCTCAAGCGGTCAGGCACCAGGGAGCGTCACCTTCGGCGGGACGCGGGCCCCCGGGTTCGGCCCGACGCGGAGAACACGAACGAGAACTCCGCCGGGGCCGCGTGGAGCCGGTGCTCCGGCAGCACGCCCGGCCCGCACGACTGCGAGCCGATGCCCTGCACCGCATGGTCCAGATTGACCCAGACGTGTTCCCCGGCCACCGTGTCCGGCAGATGCTCCGCAGCGTCCAGCTGCTCGCTCGTCCAGCGCCGCGCGGTCAACCAGAACGGAGTGCCGCCCTCGGCCCGCAGCCCCGCGCCGCCGGCGTCCGTCAGCTCCGCCCACCTGACGCCGGTCCGCGCACCGTTCTCCTGCGGCCTGACGTACGGGGTCTGCAGCGCGTCCACGTCCCGCTCCCAGAGCCCGAGCATCGCGGCGGCCCGGGTGTCCGGATAGGCCTCACCCGGACCGCCGCCGAACCACCGCACCCCGCCGTAAGCGGCCGGCAGCCCGAACCTGATGCCCAGCCTGGGCAGCGGCACCGGCCACTCGCCCTCCGGAACCACGGACACCGTGAGGCCGAGCCGGTCCCCGGCCGCGGTCCACCGGTACGTGGTGCGAAGGCCCAGGTCCCGGCCGGCCGGCGCCACCCTGGTCCGCACCGTCAGCGCGTCCTGGCCGGCCTCGACCGCGTCGACGCGGTGCCGCATCCGGTGCAGCCCCGACTCCCGCCAGCGCAGCCCGTACCGCTCGTCCGGCTGCCACGGCGCGCCGTTGTCGTTGTCGGTCGGCGCCCGCCACACATCCAGCCGCAGTCCCTCCACCGCGATGTTCCCCAGCCGCACCGGCGCCCCGGTCACCGCGTCGAAGACACCCGGCCCCAGCGTGATCACACCCGCACCCCGCACCGGCCGCGCACCGGCCGCCGGTGCGGGGGCCGCCGGCGCACCGAACTCCGCCTGGCCCCACGCCACCACATGCCCGCGCCCCGCCCAGGAGGTGTCCTCGGCGAGCACCGCACGCACGGTCCACACGCCCTCGCCGGCCCCCGCGGCCACCTCGGTGGAGGCGCCAGGGGCCAGCTCCGGCACCTTCAGGGCGCCCGATGCGACGACCACTCCGTCCACCTCGTGCGACCACAGGAAGTCCAGATGCCCGGTCCCGGCGAAGTCGTACCCGTTGGTGACCGTGAAGGCGCCCGCCGGGGAACCGGGGCGGATCCGCACCGGCTCGATGACCTTCTTGTACTCGACGAGTCCGGGGGAGGGCGTGCGGTCGGGGAAGAGCAGGCCGTCGCAGACGAAGTTGCCGTCGTGCAGCTCCTCGCCGAAGTCCCCGCCGTAGGCGAAGCCGTGCTCCGGGTGGGCGAAACCGTGATCGATCCACTCCCAGACGAAACCGCCCTGGCAGCGCTCGTACCGCTCGAACAGCCTCTGGTACTCGCTGAGTCCGCCCGGACCGTTCCCCATGGCATGGGCGTACTCGCACATGATGAACGGCATCGCGCGCCGCCGGGCGTCCAGCTCCGGGTCGCCCCACGGCTCCTCCGCCCGCTGCCCGATCAGCTCGACCTCGGCGTGCGTCGGATACATCCGCGAGTACAGATCGACGTCCTTGCACGACAGGTCGCCCTCGTAGTGCAGCAGCCGCTCCGGGTCCCGCCCCCGGATCCACTCGGCCATCGCGCTCAGGCCGCGGCCCGAACCGCACTCGTTGCCCAGCGACCAGATGATCACCGCGGCGTGGTTCTTGTCGCGCTCGACCATCCTGGCCGCCCGGTCCAGCAGCGCGGGCGTCCACCGGTCGTCGTCGACCGGGTTGTTGCGCCACTCCAGGTCGACAAAGCCATGTGTCTCCAGATCGCACTCGTCGATCACCCAGAGGCCCAGTTCGTCGCACAGATCGAGGAAGGCGGGATGCGGCGGATAGTGGCTGGTGCGTACCGCGTTGATGTTGTGCCGCTTCATCAGCACCAGGTCGCGCCGCATGGTCCGCGCGTCCACGGCCCGGCCGGTCTCCGGATGGAACTCGTGCCTGTTCACGCCGCGGAAGAGCAGCCGCCGCCCGTTGACCTTGATCACGCCGTCCTCGACGACGACCGTACGGAAGCCGACGCGCAGCGGGATCCGTTCACCCGGTGTCACCAGCTCCGCGTCGTACAGCCGGGGCGTCTCGGCGGTCCACGGCTCCACCGGCAGGGTCACCGGTTCACCCGCCGGAACGTCGATGCGCAGCTCCGGTACGAGAATCCGCCCTTCCGCGCCCTCGCAGTCCACACGCAGCGTCCCGGAGCCGTCGTGGTGGTCGTACCCGGCGTGCACGAAGAAGTCCCGGGGAGCGCCCTGCGGCCGGTGCAGCAGCGTCACATCGCGGAAGATCCCGGGCAGCCACCACTGGTCCTGGTCCTCCAGATAGCTCCCCGATGACCACGCGTGCACCCGCACGGCCAGTACGTTCTCCCCGGCGCGCAGCAGCCGGCCCACGGCGAACTCATGGGGCAGCCGCGACCCCTTGAAATCGCCCAGATCCTGCCCGTTGAGCCAGACCCGGGCGCACGACTCCACCCCGTCGAACCGGAGCACGGCCTCGCCGTCCTCCGGCCAGCCGGCAGGCAGGGCGAACGTCCGCAGATGGTCGCCGGTCGGGTTCTCGGACGGCACCCGCGGCGGATCGACGGGGAAGGGATAGACCACGTTCGTGTACGCGGGAGCGCCACCGGCTCCCTGGAGCACCCAGTGCCCCGGCACATCGACCGTTCCCCACGCCGAGGCGTCGAACCCCGGCTGGGCGAACGACTCGTCCTCGGTTCCCGCGCCCGGCGAGAGCCGGAAGGCCCACTCACCGTTCAGGGACACCCGCGCGGCGTCGGATGCCGCGTACCAGCAGCGTGGCCCGAGTCCGCCCGAGCCCGGACTCATGTCCTCGTACCAGGGCAGCGCATCGGCAGCTGTGCGGCTCATGGGTCTCCTCGGTCGGCAGCGCCCTTCTCACCGGGGACGTTAACCAGGGCTGAACCGATTCAACAAGGGTGCGCAGCTCGCTTCCCAGGGAAACGCGAAGTGCCGACCAGGATCGCTCCTGATCGGCACTTGCTCTGTGTCCGAGGGGGGACTTGAACCCCCACGCCCGATAAAGGGCACTAGCACCTCAAGCTAGCGCGTCTGCCATTCCGCCACCCGGACAAGGTGTCTGTCTCGCGGGCCCGGCCCGTTCCGACGTGGAAAACCATAGCAAACATTGAGAGGTGCTCGATCACGCCCGGGTCTGTGTGAAGGGCGCATGACGAGAGGTGGGGGGCCTTGGGTGTGCGGGCCGGGCGCGGGAGGATGAGGGGGAGCACCGCAGCGACAGTGGAAGGAACCAGCGTGAGCGAGACCAGAGCGGCCCGGACCGGCTCGGGCGACACCGCCGAGAACGAGGTCGTGGACCTCTGTCGTGATCTGATCCGGATCGACACCAGCAACTACGGGGACCATTCGGGCCCCGGCGAGCGGCAGGCCGCCGAATACGTGGCGGAGAAGCTCGCGGAGGTGGGTCTGGAGCCGCAGATCTTCGAGTCCCACAAGGGCCGCGCCTCCACGGTCGCGCGGATCGAGGGCGAGGACTCCTCCAAGCCCGCCCTGCTGATCCACGGCCACACCGACGTCGTACCGGCCAATGCCCACGACTGGACGCACCACCCCTTCTCCGGGGAGATCGCGGACGGCTGTGTGTGGGGCCGGGGCGCGGTCGACATGAAGGACATGGACGCGATGACCCTCGCGGTCGTGCGCGAGCGGATGCGCAGCGGCCGCAAGCCCCCGCGGGACATCGTGCTCGCCTTCCTCGCGGACGAGGAGGCGGGCGGCACGTACGGGGCCCGCTATCTCGTCGACAAGCACCCCGATCTGTTCGAGGGGGTCACCGAGGCGATCGGCGAGGTCGGCGGCTTCTCCTTCACGGTCAACGAGAACCTCCGGCTGTATCTCGTCGAGACCGCGCAGAAGGGCATGCACTGGATGCGGCTGACCGTGGACGGCACCGCCGGCCACGGCTCCATGACCAACGACGACAACGCCATCACCGAGCTGTGCGAGGCGGTCGGCCGGCTCGGCCGGCACACCTGGCCGGTGCGGGTGACCAAGACCGTGCGGTCCTTCCTGGACGAGCTGTCCGATGCGCTGGGCACGCCGCTGGACCCCGAGGACATGGATGCCACGCTGGCCAAGCTGGGCGGCATCGCCAAGATGGTCGGCGCCACCCTGCGCAACTCGGCCGCCCCCACCATGCTGGGCGCGGGCTACAAGGTGAACGTGATCCCGGGGCAGGCCATCGCCCATGTCGACGGCCGCTTCCTGCCGGGGTACGAGCAGGAGTTCCTGGCC
This sequence comes from Streptomyces sp. NPDC058221, assembly GCF_042882365.1. Classification (NCBI taxonomy): domain Bacteria; kingdom Bacillati; phylum Actinomycetota; class Actinomycetes; order Kitasatosporales; family Streptomycetaceae; genus Streptomyces; species Streptomyces sp. NPDC058221. Next base: position 38,092 of record NZ_JBHVWF010000064.1, read on the forward strand.
GACCTCGACCGGATCCTCGGCCCGCGGGTCAAGCGCGAGGACGTGCACGGCGACAAGGCGCTGGAGACCGATTTCGACGGATCGCTGGTCGACGCGATGCAGATCGCGCTGAAGGCGGAGGACCCCATCGCGCGAGCGGTCCCGTACATGCTCTCCGGCGGTACGGACGCCAAGTCCTTCGACGACCTGGGCATCCGCTGCTTCGGATTCGCCCCGCTGAAGCTCCCGCCGGAGCTCGATTTCGCGGGCATGTTCCACGGCGTGGACGAGCGGGTTCCGGTGGACGGCCTGAAATTCGGCGCCCGCGTTCTCGACCGTTTCATCGACAACAGTTGACCCGGCACCGAGATATTCGCCAGCGTGTACGTACCTAACCGGTACGAGTGAAAGGGGCTTCCTGCTCGTAGCCCGATTGCCTCCTCCTCGTTACAGGTGATGCGGTCCGCGGCTGGGACCGCATTTGCCAACTAGGAGGAATAATGATCAAGAAGATCGTCGCCGCTGCGGCTGTCACCGGTGGTCTGGTGCTCGCGGGTGCCGGCATGGCCGTCGCGGACTCCGGCGCCCAGGGTGCCGCCATCGGCAGCCCCGGTGTGCTCTCGGGCAACGTCGTCCAGGTTCCCGTCCACGTTCCCGTGAACGTGTGCGGCAACACGGTCTCCGTGATCGGGCTGCTGAACCCCGCCTTCGGCAACACCTGCGTCAACGCCTGACGTTGTGCGTCAACCCGCAAGGGTTTGAGCCCGGTCGGCCCCGGAGCGCATGCCATGTGCTCCGGGGCCGTCGGGTCCTTTGCCCCCGCACGGTCAAGTCCGGGGGTATTCCGGAAGGTAGAAGGCAGGAAACAACCTATGCGACAGGTCACGCGTAAAGGCCTGATCACCATGGCGGCGGCGGGCGGCGTGCTCGCGCTCAGTGGCGGTTACGCGCACGCCGACGCGGGAGCGTCCGGCGGCGCATCGAATTCCCCGGGGGTGCTTTCAGGGAATTCGGTACAGATCCCGGTCGATGTTCCGGTCAACGTCTGCGGCAACTCCGTGAGCGTCGTCGGACTGATCAACCCGACCTTCGGCAACGACTGCGGAAACGGTTCGGGGGGTGCGGCCGCGGGCCGCAGCGGATCGACCGCCGGCTCGTCCGGCAGCCACGCGGCGGACACCCGGTCCGGCAGCCGTGCGGCGGACGACCGCAGCCAGGGGGCGCGGGCGGGCACCGGTAAGCACCGGGCCGTCGGCAGCGACAACGGGGGCGGGGCAACAGCGGAGGGGTACACCCAGGGCTCGCCCGGTCTGCTCTCGGGCAACCAGGTCCAGGCTCCCATCGACATCCCCGTGAACGCCTGCGGGAACAGCATCGACATCGTCGGCCTGCTGAATCCCAGCTTCGGCAACACGTGCGAGAACGACAGCACACCGCCGGCCGACGTTCCGGTCACACCGGTCACCCACGAGGCACCGCCGGCGCCCGGACCGCGCACCATCCCGAACGCGCCGGAGCCGCAGGCCGTGCCCGAGAGCACGCCGCAGCTCGCCCACACCGGATCGGGCGGGCTCGACCTGCTGATCCCGGCGAGCGCGGGCCTGCTGCTGGCAGGCGCGGGCACGGTGCTGTACCGCCGCGGCAGGGCCGCCTAGACAGACGGCACCAGGCAAAGCAAGGCGAAGGGAGCGGGCCCCGCGAGAGCGGGGCCCGCTCCGTTTCACCAGGTGGCCCGCAGCTGGCGGATGATCCGCCGGCGCAGCCGCACCCGGCGGCTGCCGTCGCGGCGCAGCGACAGACGGTCCAACTCCCAGTGCCCGTACTCGGCATGGTCGGTCAGCAGGCGGGTCGTCTCCTTCCGGGACACCCCGCGCGGCACGTACACGTCGACAAATTCGTATTCCGGCATCGCATCTATTGTGCGGGCAGAGCCCGTGTACGGATAGCGTCTGCCCTATGTCTGATGCTGCGCAGCCATCCGCTGCCGAGGTACGCGCCGCCGCCGATGCGGTCAAGGTCGCGCTCGACCGCCACCTCGAGGCGGTCGAACGCCGGTCCGGGGACGACGACCCCGCTGTTTACGACGCGTTCAACGCACTGGCCGCTGCGGCGGAGGTCTATGACGAGCTCCTCTACGACCGCCACGACGAGGTCACCCCGTTCGAGATTCCGGGGGCGCAGGACGCCCTGCCGCCCTACAGCGGTCCCGAGGAGCCGAACGCACTCAGTGTGCTGATCCGCCGCGACTACGCGGTGGCGGAGCCGCAGCGGCTGCTCGCGCAGGCACAGCGCCTCGCCGACCTGGACCCGGACGACCGGGACAGTGCGAGCGCGGCCGTGGTCGGCAGCAGCGTCCATGCGGCGCTGGGGGTGCTCTTCGGGGAGTACGAGGCCGACGAGATCGCGTCCCGGCACACGGAATTCGGTCTTGAGGAGGGCGACTCCACGCTCTGGGTCGCGGCGGCGGACGAGCTGTCGGAGCCGGGGGAGTGGCTGGGCGCCCCCTTCGACGACGTGGACCCGCAGCTGGTGGTGTGCCGGTTCGACGTCAGCGCCGTCTTCGACGAGGACGAGCTGGACGGGGAACTCGACGGTCTCGCGAGGGACGGTTCCTGACCCGCCTCTTCTGACCGTGCCGTGGCCGGTGCCGGGCGGCCGGGCGGATGCGCGACGCATC
>NZ_JBHVWF010000065.1:0-40631 GCF_042882365.1 Streptomyces sp. NPDC058221
TTCGACCCCCCGCCATTCGTGCGTGCGGGGGGGGGTGGCTGTCACACAACGGGGTTACGCCACCACCCCGCCTTCTTCGGGTGCGTCAGCCGATGTTCGGGCCGTTGTCGTTGGACAGGTCCAGGCCGAAGCGGGCCTTGAGCACCGGGGCGCCCAGGTCGACCGGGTTGAAGGCGAACGCGCCCGTCGCTGTCAGGCCCGATGAGGCGCCCCGCAGCGACCACACCGCACCGCCGTCCGCGACCGCGTCGAGGTTCTCGTCGGGGGCACCGGCCGCCAGGTCCGCCTTGCCGTCCTTGTTGATGTCGAGCAGCCGGACCGAAGCGCCGAAGTGATCACCGGCCTCCGCCACGCCCGGCACCCCGGCCGAGTCCTGGTGGAAGGACTGCGAACCGGTCCCGCTCAGTCCGCCGGGGCCGCCCTTCAGCAGCACCACTGCGCCGGCTCCCTTGGTTTCCTCGATGGCCTCGAAGGGCACACCTGCGGCCAGGTCGGCGTAACCGTCGCCGTTGACGTCACCCGCGCTGAGCCGGGCGCCGAACTGGTCGCCCTTCTCGCTCACCCCGGGCACGCCCGCGGTGTCCTGGGTGATCGTCTTGGTCCGGGTGGTGCTCGGACCGGACGCGGAACCGTAATAGATCTTGATGGTTCCGGGGTCCGTGGGCAGGTCCTCCGTGATGCCGTTGGGGATCACCCGAGTGGCGAGGTCGGCCTTGCCGTCCCTGTCGAAGTCACCGACCGCGGTGGCCGCGGCGCTCGGGAGCGCGGTCGAGGTCGTGGACAGGCCCTTCGGGGTGCCCCGCCACAGCTTGCCGCCCTCGGCGTGGTTCTCGTACACGAAGAACGTGCACAGGTCGTCGATACCGTCGCCGTTGAAGTCGCCGGCAGCGGTGTTCGACATGGTGTTGTCCGTGTCGGACATGAAGATCCGCTGCTCGCGGGCGGGCGACCCGTCCCGGGTGAACGGCCCGTAGAGCACGCTGCGCTGCCACCCATCGTCTCCGCGCATCATCATCAGGTCCCGCGTCCCGTCGCCGTCGAAGTCACCGGCGGTGAGGTTGTCTCCCACCTGGGTGTCGGGGAAGGTCGGCACACGGGCTGCGCCCTGCCCGGTGATGCCGCCGGTGCTGCCCCACAGCATGATGACGGAGCCGTTGATGGCGGAGCCTTCGAAGATGAACCTTTCGTGGGTGACCAGAGCGAGGTCGGTCTGCCCGTCGTGGTCGAGGTCCTCGGCGAACATCCGGTAGCCAAAGCCGTGATCGTCACCCGGCACCCCCGGCACGCCCGGGGTGTTCTGATCGATGACCGTGGTGTTCGCTGTCGTCAGCCCCTTGGCCGAGCCGTAGCTGACGGTGACGTAACCGGCCCAGGAATGGCCGGCCACCGTGGCGGCAGGGGCGGCGACCGCGAGGTCCTGATAGCCGTCCCCGTTGAAGTCCTCGCGCACGGTGGTAGCTGCTGTACCCCCGGCCGCGGCCGCACCCGCGGCCGCACCCGCGGCCGTACCCGCGGATGTGCCGCTGGGGGCTGCGACGGCCGTGCCGCCCGACAACGCCGCGGCAGCACAGACGACTATGGTCAGCATGGTGCGAATGCCCACAAAATCCTCCTTGGTCGCGTACATGGAGCCAATGGCGTACGAGGTGTGAGGGCTCGCATGGGAGACCCGTACGACGGGGAGAAGGTTGCACGGCGAACGGCAGGTGAACTCGTCTGCTGAGCAGGGCAGTCGGGGCGGTCGGGGGCGCGGTCCTTGGCCGCCCCCGTCGCCGGCTGCTTGCCGCCGAGCACGGATGGGCATCTCTCCGGCAGCTGTGGGTGAAGCCATCCTCGTCGTGCCACGGGGAGACTCGGCGGGCAGCTTAAGCGCGCTTCAATCGGCCGGCGTGGCCCATTGAGGCCCCTTCGGATCGCGATACCAGAACCGTTGCCCGCCCGGCGCGACCGTGAGCCCGAAGTCCTCGCGGGTCGGAGCGCCTTCGTCTGCGACCGGACGGCCGGCCGCCGCCTACCGGGTGCGCTCAGTGCGGTCGTCGTACTCTTCGCGGGCGGTGATGACTTCTTCGACGTGCAGCACGGACCACTCCGTGAGCGCCTTCAGCGGTTCCCGCAGCGTCTGGCCGAGCGCAGTCAGCTCATACTCCACGTGCGGCGGCACCTCTGGATAGACGGTCCGGCTGACCAGCCCGTCGCGCTCAAGGGTGCGCAGCGTCTGCGTGAGCATCTTCTCGCTCACGCCCGCCAGCGCCTGCCGGAGCCGGCCGAACCGGCAGGTTCCGTTCCGGCCGAGTTCGCCCAGCACGAGGACCGCCCACTTGCTGCCGATCTGGTCGAGCAGGTCCCGCGACGGGCAGCCGCGCTCGTACGGATCGAACGGTATGGGCCCGGTCACGTTCTCGACAGCAGTCACACGGCTCACCTCAACACTATCGGTTTGGTAAGTACCCTACCGGAAGGTGGCTACTACCCATTGGAGAGTGTCCAGGTCATTCTGTTTTCCATCCCACCGCAGACGGACTGCGGCAGGCGTGCGGGGCGCGCCCGGAAGGAAGGAATGACCATCATGCCGATCGTCGTCACCGGAGCCACCGGCCAGCTGGGCAGGCTCACCATCGAGGCACTGCTGCGACGCGGGGTCGCGGCCGCCGACATCATCGCGACCGGCCGGGACATCGCCGGGATCAAGGACCTGGCCGACCGGGGCATCACGGTACGCCGCGCCGACTTCGCGGACACCGACAGTCTGGCCGAGGCATTCGCGGGGGCGGACAAGCTGCTGCTGATCTCGGCCTCGGTTCCCGTGAGCGAGCGGGTCGCCAACCACCGCCGCGTGATCGACGCCGCGGCGTCCGCAGGCGTGGCGCTGGTGGCGTACACGAGCACGACGCACGCGGACACGGCCACCACCGTCATCGGTGCCACCCACAGGGAGACCGAGGAGTATCTGCGGGACCGCGGAATCCCCAGTGTGCTGCTGCGCAACGGCTGGTACCTGGAGAACTACACCGGCCAACTGCCGCAGATCCTGCAGAACGGCACGGTCGTCGGCGCTGCAGGCGAGGGGCGGATCAGCGGCGCGTCCCGCGCCGACTACGCCGAGGCCGCAGCGGCCGTCCTCACCGATGGAGGTCACACCGGCGCCGTGTACGAGCTCGGCGGCGACGAGTCCTTCACCCTGACCGAGCTCGCCGCCGCGATCTCCGCTGCGGCCGGAAAGCGGGTTGCCTACACTGACCTCCCGGTGGCCGACTTCGCCCAGGTGCTGGCTGCCGCGGGCCTGCCCGCCGAGCTGGCAGAGGTCCTCGCTGACGCTGACCGCGGTATGAGCCGCGGTGAGATGTACACCGACTCCGGCGACTTGCGCCGCTTGATCGGCCGCCCGCCCGTGACCCTGGCCGATGCACTCGTGGCCGCCCTGCGGCACTGAGGCTGCGCACTGCTCCTGCCTCAGCCTCGGAAGCGATGCCGGGCCCTGCGACCGGGGTGCGTCGGGCCGGCCTCCTCCGTGAGAGGTCGAGATCGGAGCCTGTGTGCCTGGGCGGGCAGGAGAACTATCGGGGATTCCTGTCGCGCCATGTCCACTTGAGCGGATCCGGATCTTTGTTGACGCTTTCGAACTCAGCCTTGAATGCGGGATAGTCCCACCCCAGGACGGCGAAGGTCTCGGCCATCGTGGGGGGCCGCTGGTGTTTCTTCAGGAACGACTGGACGGCCTGCCGTTGCGCGTTGGTTTCTTCATCGGTGAAGAGTGCCATGGCCCCATTCAACACGTCAGGCGTGTACCTGGGCTACTGCCCGTTCGGACGCTGTCTGCGGTGGCGGTGCAGTGGGTGCGAGCCGCCCACTCTGTCCGCAACGGGCGAGATATCCCGTCGTGCCACGGGAGGCTCGGCGGGGAGCACACGCCTCAGCGATGGTCGGTGACAGACGAGCTGCCGCGACACGACTCCGAGAGACCGAGGCGGCGCTCCCGAAGGCTGATTCCCGTCGTGAATCGATCGGCGGATACGACCATGCCGCGTATCTCTTCCACGTCTCCCATGTTCACTATGAGAACAGGGACCTGTCGGACTCAATCCGCGCGATGAACGGTCGATCAAGGCCACGCCTCGCCAGGAAAGGCAAGGGCGTCTGCATGCGAACGCCGTGCTGGCGCAGAGGCAGTTCGAATTCGGTCATCTCGAGGAAGCGCGCGCCTCCTGGAGCACGTTCCTCGACGACTACATGGTGCTTTTCACGGCGCGCGGGGACGAGCATTTCGAGACGATGCGGAAGAGTCTCGCCATGCATCGAAAGTCCCGTGCCGTGCGGGGTATCGGCGAGCAGGTGCGGTTGGTGGCTGCTGTGAAGGCTTGAGGCTGGCCGGCAGACCGATCGAATCTCGAGGTGACGTAACGAACTCGCACGCCTCACCTCCGTCAATGACGCGAAGCGTGTCGCCGACCGGATCACGGTCAGGGCCTTCGGTCCGCCTCCGGCGAGCTTGTCGATGAGCCGGGAAACGGTCGGGTCAGAAGCCACCGGCCCGAACACGGCCGGCTCGGCCCGCAGCATCGCGACATCCGCCAGGCAGTCCCCGCCCAGCGCGACCGTCAGGGCCACATCCAGCAGGATCTTCCCCGGATCATGCACCGCCTGGGGCCGCGCCAGGGCGCGAGCGCCGCGGTGTCCAGACCGCTCTTGCGGACCATCTCGACCAGCAGCACCCCTCCGGCCTGGGAGGCCACCGCCCGGCCGCCACCTTCGATGCGGACACGCGGAGAGAACCCGATACGCTTCTTCACCTGAGGAGTGCTTCTCTCATGCGACGACCTGGACTCTAGACAAGCCCTATCGTTGCAGGTCAGGAGCGCTCTTCTCGTTTCTGATCATGCATCGGGCACAGCCACGTTGGAAGCCCGAGGCTAGCGCGGCTGCCCTGGGAGCGGGTGATCAGCCTTCCAGTGCAGTCCGGGCTTCGGAACGGGCGCGGCGTACCAGAAGTCCGAGTTCGACCTCCGTGGCCGAGTCGAGGTCCATGAATGCCGTGAGTCGGAGTAGCCGCATGAGACTGTCCCGGAGAATCGTCCTGGAGGGGATGCCGTCTTCGACGTGATCATCTCGATGTTCTCGCACGATCGCGCGGACGAGCGTCGGGGTACAGGACAGGGCTGCTCTGCGGGCCATGATCTGATCGAGATCCGCCTCACCGAGGACATTCAGCAGGTGATACGGATCGTCCGCGTCTGGATCATGGAGTATGTGCGCCCGAGTCCAAAGGCGTGCGAGGGCGTGCCGGGTGAGGTCTGCCCCCTTGAAACGGTCCGCGACGAAACGGCCGTCTGTGTCCGCCGGCCATCGCCAGGCACAGACGTCCGGCAGAAGCACCAGCGCAATGAACGCCCAGACCTGCCGCTGGGCGGCTTCCCCAGGGGCCATCAGAGACTCTTCGTGAAGGAGCTGAGATGCCTCGCGGTCGAACCGAGCGCGTTGCACGCTCGATGGAGAATCGGGGAAACCATGCTTTCGCGCTGCATGAACGAGAGCTGCCCGAAGCCGGCCGAGCTCCTCACTGGTGACTCGGCGTCCCCCCGTCGCGGCGTAGACGGCGCGAGGTGAGTGAACCGCCACCATGGATTCGTGCTCGCCGAAGGACGCATCGGCGAGCATCCGGAAGCGTCGATCCGTCTCACCGGGGAGCAGACGCGGGAACAGCACGCTCATCGCGGAACCTCCTGGAGGAAACGGAGCGCGGCATGGACTTGAGCCCTGAAGCGTGAGGGGTCTCTACGTCGTTCGTCACGCAAGCGCTTGGCAGCCTGATCGACCGTCTCGGCGGGTCTGACCAAATAGGTCCGGATCAGGGCACGGACCAGTCCTGCCATCGTCAGATCTGCGTCGGGGTCTTCTGGCGGCGATTCCTCGAAGAACGCCTCGTCGTCCACGGCCCGCCCGATGAGGTCGGTGACGATGTCAGCCTCGAGCATGCTCCACAGCATTCCCGAGGCGGCGTCCTTCGTGGACTCCAACGCCTGCTTGATCGTGGGGTGGTCCTCGTTGAGAAGGACCAGCAGGCTTCCCATGGCGGCCTGGTGCCAGTCCGTGCCGTCCAAGCTGACGTACCAGGCGGCTCCTTCCGGTAGGCCGGCCTCGCGGAATGACACGGGTGCAATGGGGAGTAGGCCGGCGCCACCTTCCAAGTGGATGCGCGTCTGGTCCATCCAGAGGATCGACCCTGCCCGTGTGGCGACGAACGGCTCGCCCGATGGCCGATTCGCAGCCAGCTCGATGAGGGTTTCCACGGTGAGTTGGCCACCCAGCACCGAACTGTCGGCGACGATCTGCACTTCGAGGGCTGCGTGATCGACGTGGCCGGGGAGCATCTCACTGAATGCCGTGCGCCTGATAAGGGACGTCGACGGCCAGTACCGGACGCACAGGCGCAGGGGCGCGTCCGTCGTGAGTCCGCAGTCCTTCCGGAAGCCCAGGAGGTCGATGTCCACCACTCGTGCCATTTCAACTTCAGTGGCGTAGTCCCACGAGGTCAGTGCAGCCGGCATCGGAGTTCCGGAGGCGTCGCCGGAGCGCCACGCCTCCGCCCGCACCCTGTCGATCGGCCTGCGGTATGGCCAGACCTGGACACTCATGAGCGCCCCACCACCTTGATGTCCATGAGCACGTCAGCGACTGCGGTGACGATGAGCTCGACTTCACATGCCTCACCCGCGTGGAAGAGCACATCGCCTGGGATGTGACCAGCGTTGTGAGGAACGCGCCATCCATAGACCTCCGGGCGCTCAGCACCCAGCGGCGAGGCGTTCTCCGCACCACCATCCCCGGTGAGGACACGGACCATCCCCTCCACCCGATCGGGCCCATGGACTCGTACGCGTTGAACGACGACCGGACGCTCATCGATGACCTCGAATCTCGGCTCTCCGAGGAGGGTCGGCCTTCGGCGCTTGGATCCGCTTGAGGGAGATGGGCTCTGAGCGCCCTGGGATCCGCCATGGCCATCGTTCAGATCCAAGCCGCCGAAAGGCGAACCGGATTCGCCCCCGCTGTTCGACGGCTTAGAACTCGAGGCTCCCGGACGAGCGTCGGAAACGATCACAGCCGCTCCCGTCCCTCCGGGACCGGCGAGCAGGTGTCCCAATCGATGTGCGACCGATCCCATGGCGTAGGTGCCGACATCGACGGACGATCGCGCCTGCATCCCGCTCAGGACGTCACAGCGTTCCTTGACCCGCCGTCCCGTGGTGCGGACGAATGTGGCATCGCGGCCTTGGAGCTGCTGCGGCTCCCACGCATCGTGGGTCGGAGGCTCGGAACGGGCGAAGGCGGTATCGAGCTCGTCGGCGCCCCTGAACACGCCCACGTAACCCGCGGACGGATTGGATCGCTCCGGGCCGGATTGGTAGCGCACCACAAGTTCGGGACCACGCATCAGACAAACGTGATGGGGGGCTCCCTCCAGCCCGAGCTCACGGGCCGCGGGGGAGGAGACGGTTGCACCGAAGGTGAACGCATGGGCGAACCGCCCGAGATTCTGCTTGGGACGCTGGCAGGTCAGCCACTCGCCGCCGGCTTCGCCGATCGTCCGATGGGCTGACGCGAAGTAGGCCAGTACGGCGTCGGACTCTGCATCCGGCACAACGGTCTCGACGCCGTTCGCCGTGACCGACACGTCCATACGTGTCCGGCGTTCCGGGAGCATGATGGGCCACAGGTTCCACGCCGCAGCGTCGGCCAGATATGCGCCGGCCTCAGCGACCGAGAGCTCGGGAGTCGTGTCCGAGTCCGGCAGCGTCGGATCGGTCAGGTCGGGGTCGACGACGATGAGAGTGGTGCCGGTCTCCTCCGCGGAGAAGCCCGGTATCCCCAGTTCCCGAGCGGTGGCTTCCGCTTGCGCGTCACACAAGGGCTCGCAATGGTCATCCCCCGGCAGCCCCCACCAATGCCGTCCCGTGAAGTGGGCATCGCCGACCCAGAAAGACTCACGGATGGCGACGCCCATGAAGCGTGAGCGAAGGCGCCCGTCATCGTCGATGAAGCGTGTGTAGACGAGGACACACCCCACCTTCGAGAGTTGATAGAGCGCACTTTTGCCGTATCCGTACGTGCCCCCGCTGGATGCGCTGGACTCCCCGTCGCGGTCACCGCTGTTCAGTACGAACCGGGCCCACTCCCTACGCTCGGTCCTGCCCACATCAGAGCGGGTCGGGCCTGCCAGCCCGGAGGTGCCGCGGTCGGAGACCGCGAGGTAACGGATGGAGGGTGCCTGTGCGAGCGTTCGGAACATGCCGCCTTGATGGTCTACACCCTGGGCCCGGTCGGCGAACAACCGCCGCCAAGCCGCAGAGTGGCCTGCGCCGACGGTGCTCAGGTCGAGCCGGAACCTCACCAGGGCGCTGCTGGGAAGACGGGCGTCCCAGGAGTTCTGAGCTGCTTCCCGAACCAGCAGTGTCAGCCGGGACAAGCTGGGTTTCCCCAGCTGATTCAGCAGCCCATTGGCGGTGATTCCGCCGTCGGCGCGAAAGGGCTGGGCGTACCAGATCGGATCGCTCACAGATCGGTACCCAGACGTTCGAGGACGGCGTCTCGCTCGATGATGTGCGGGACGGCGTCGAGGTCTATCCGGTACTCCAGGTTGTGCACTCCGGCCGGAACGGCCCCGGCGCCGAAAGCCTGGGGCACGATTCGAGGAAAGTCCTCTGCCACCTCGTACCAGCGTTGTTCGGGTACAAGGAATCGAGTCAGGACCATGGGCCCCTCATCGCCCTGGGGAAGCCCTAGAGCCGCGAGCCGGCCGTCCAACGCGATGAGGTCGTCGGTCGCCTCCCGGCAACGGGAGATGAGATCGGGAACCGACCTGGCCGCGGGTGCCGTGGATTCCACGACACGCAGCCAAGCGAGGGCGAGCGTGCCCTGCTCGGGGATTTCCAGCTGGTCGGCGCCGTGGATATAGACCACACGACCTTCTGAAGCCACGGTCCCCTTGACCTCGAGAGCATGGTGGTCGCTGCGGAAGTCTTGAGGGCAACCGAGAGGGCCGAGCCACATACGCGCGGCACGGCGGTCGACTGCCAAAAGCCCTTCGAGTACGACGAGTTCCGCGAACAGTCCGGCGAGGCGGGGGACGGTCCACCGCTGGGAGGTCCCGCCGAGCATGAGGCGCCACGCTTGCAGCGTTCGGACGATCAGCGAGGGCGCCTGATCCGGCTTGGCCGCGATCAGACCGACCAGGTCGGCGACGAGCCCTGTGAAAGGTGCCGTCACATCCGGCCGCCGACAGGCGATGTCGGCGTACCGAACGGGAAGCGCATCATCGCTGGAGAAGGTACGCGTGGTGAGATGCACTCCGGCGCTGCGATTGTCGTCGTCCACACGGTCACCGGCTCCCAGAGGCACAAGCAGGTGCCGCAGGCCGTCAGAGTCTCGCGCAAGCCTCAGCACCCCGGCCGGCGTGCTCACCTGGAGCCCGACTGTGGACATCGCGCCGCCGGCCGTCACGGCGGCTTGCCGGTCGAGCTTCCGCCAGAGTCCTTCGAGGAGCTCTCGAAGTCGCAGGGAGGCAGACGACCAAGGCCGCTCGGTCATGCATCGCCCTCGTTTCCGCCGTCGAGATCCTGGTCGAGCACGGAGACGTCCTCGATCTCGTCCTCGCCGTCTTCGCCGGATGCCGGGAACACTCGCGACAGGTCGGCCTGCACGTAGTCGTATTCGACGGCGAGGTCCTCACCGCTCGTCGGCTCGGGGAAGATGAGCGACGCCCCCCACACGATCTCCCCGGGGGCGTCCAGCGGAGCGCGACCCTCCACGGGCTGCTCCACCCCGTTTCGGCGGACGATCGACACAGGAGCCTTGGCGTCGATGGGATACAGCAACAGGAGGCCTCGCTCGGGCTGCTGTCGTACCCGCAGTCGCTGGAGCACCTTACGGTTGATCTGCTTCTCGCCGGTCGGGATGGTGAGGTCCAGTGCCTCGTCTCGAGAACCGGAGAGGGTCTTGATGTCGGCGACGGACTCGTCGGGGCCGATGAGACGGCTACGCACCACTGGGGCCACGGTGGTGCCGTTCGGCAGGTTGATCCCCCCCTGAACGCCGTCCGTTGCCTTTCCGATGACACCGATGTTCCACGAGGCCAGCGCACCCGAGTTCTTGTACCTCTTGACGATGTAATCGCGCATCAAGTCGCGCGCTGCATCCAGCGCCTTGGGGTGGAATTCGTATTCGTCGATGAAACTCAACACGTTTTCCATCGGCACGCTCCGCCACAGAGCGCGAGCACCTTGCACGTCTACGGATTCACCCGCGCCATGAGCGGCTTCCAACAGTTTCCAGACCGCGGTCGCGTTGTCTGCGTGCCACTGCTCGTCCACGTCATTCTTGCCGCAGGGGAAGTATCGCGTCTCGACAAGCTGGCCTCCGTATGAAGCGGCGGCTCGGACAGCGCCTTTGGACTTAGACGGCGCGGTCACCTTCATTTTTGGGTGACACCGGATTCTGGGTGCCAACTCCAGGGGGGTGAGGTGCTCCGTCAGATACCGGTCGATCTCGACGCGCATCTCCGCCTCGACCGTGGCCAGGTGGGCGAACCAGCGGCGGGTCTCGTCTGGCATGAAGATTCGGGGAAGATCTTCATAACCAGGGCGGTATCCGAACCAGCGCCCCATCTGGAGCAGGGTGTCGTACACGTTGGACGAGCGGACGAAGAAGCTGACGACCAAACCCTCCAGCGTCAGTCCACGCGAGAGGGTGTTACCGCCGACCGCGATCACATTGACGGGACCCGAGTCGTAGTCGAGGCGATTGGTGCTGCGGTAGTGGTCCATGACGATTCGCGTCGTGGAGACGATGGGCCCCAGTATGGGGAGCAACTCTTCGAACTCGAGACGTGCACCCCCATCCTCAGGGTCGACTCGCGCGGACTCGTCGCGCCATAGTGCGCGCAGCTCGTGAATCAGGTCATTCCGGTCCTCGAGTCCGGTGACGACCTCGTCACGCAGTTCTCGTAGAACCGGCTCGTAGGCGTCGTGGACCGGGGTATCGGAGTGTGCATGGATCAGCATCGAAGAATGCTGGTCGTCCTGCCCCCGGGCATGCCGCACGGCCGTGGCCAGCCAAAACCACAGGACGGCATGGCGAAGTGAGGGGGTCTCCTCGGGAACGAAGTCGGTAACGTCGCCCCTCTTGCGCGGACGTAGACTATCGAGTTCGTCGACGGGGATGCTGCGGATCATGTCTCGCCCACCCGGAGCCTCGGACGGATCCTCGTGGTCCAACGGGCTTCGGCCAAAAAGGGTTTCCGGCCCCTGGTACCGCTCCCCGCGAGGCAAACTGAGAATGAAGTCGCGAGGATAGAAGTCCTCCTCGTCTGTTGGGTCGACGAGAAGACTGGCGAACGGCGTCGCCGTGTAGCCGATGTAGCAGACCTTCGGAATCCGGCCCATGACATCCCGGATCAGAGGGTTGATCTTCCGCGTCGCCAGCGTCGCCTGATCGGCCTCGTCATCGATGATCAACGTCGGGCAGTTGTCGAGCTGCTCACGCGCTTCCTCGAGCCAGTCTCGCAGCTTCTTGAGTACCAGGGAGTTCTTTTTGACGACCAAGAGCAGATGCTGGCCCTTGGAAGCGAGGAACGACTGGGCGTTGGGCGGCGGCACAAAATCGTGCTCCGGTTTGGTGATCTGGTGCCACAGGCTCGGATTGAGATCCACAAGGTCGCGGATGAGACGGGTCTGAGTCTGCCGTCGCAGCGAGTTGTGGATACCCGAGAGCACGATGAACATGCGGTAGCCGCGGTCCGCGGCCTTGTTCACCACGGCCGTGAAATTGCTCGTCTTGCCGGACTGCACGTGTCCGATGACCAGACCCCGAGACCGGAACGCGGGCTTCTTGGGATGATCGAGCATCCCGACGATCCGACTGGACGCCTCGTCGATCTTCCTGACCTCGTCCTCATCGAGCTGTCGCCGCAGGCGCTTCTCGTAGGCCGGCCAGTTCGCGTCGTCCCTCCGCGGGCCCCCATACCACGGAATGTCGTTCTCTCTCCCCAGCGCCAGCGGCTCGCGAAGACTGACGATCTCCGTCGTGGCCGATTCATGGCGCCGCAGCAGCTCCTCGATCACCTCGTCGGCAACCATGAGGCTGCGGAGCTCCTGCACGGCCTCATGGGGAAGAGCCCTGTCGAGCATGCCCTGGAAGGTCTTCCACGCCGCGTCCAACTGCGGATTGCCCATCGTCCCTCGCAAGTGATCGCGGCCTGCCGACATCTTCCGCAGACCGACGTGAAGTCCTTACGAGCCTCACGCTACCGACCACCACTGACAATGGCGGTGGCATCGCCTGGATCCCCTCCCTTGTAAAGGGCGGCTTCCGCTGCTCAACGTCCTGCGGCGCCCGCAGTCACCGCTTCGGGCGGCCGGCCGAAGCCGCCGAACGCCGTCTGCGCCCGGTCCCCACCGACATCGCCTCTTGGAACGGGATCATTCCCTGACTCGCCGGAGGTCGGCTCACATCCTCCCCCGGTGACGGCGCGGCCTCAGGAGCGGCGGCCCCGCATTCGATGGCCTTCTTCACGGCGGCGTCGCGCGCCTCGTCACCCAGATACAGGGCGGCCGCGAGGACATGAACGCCGAGCAGAGGCGGGACCGCGTTGCCGATCTGTTGCGACGGGTCGGAGCCCTGCCAGGGGAAGTCTCGAGGGAAAGATTGCAGTTGGCCCGCCTGAGCATGGCTGAACCGGACGTCGGGGCCCTCAGTGCCGGGAGGCACCACCTTGTTCCTGCGGATCTTGCCGGTGACAGTGAAGGCGGGCTCATCATGACGTCGCCTGCCACGTGCCTTCGGGTCTCCACCGGTGCCGTAGTTGGAGATCACGTCATACGGCTGCTGTAGATCGAGCAGGTCGCCCATCGTCACGCAGGGACGCCTCGCCGCCTCCGCCGGCCGCGACTTTCTCCGGAACGGGCGGTGTGTCGGCTCGGGCAGCATCGCGGGGCCCGTGCCCCTGAGCCGAGCGATCAACACGGCGCGCTTCCGCGTCTGCGCCACTCCGTACTCTTCTGCGTGCAGCACACCGGTGACCGTCGTATACCCCGAGCGTTCGAGGATGTTGGCGAAGGCCTCCCAGACGGGGCGCACGGTGGTGACCTGCTCCAGCACGATCGCTTCGTACGGATTCCCTTGCTTCATTGCGGTCAGAGCCCACCGCAGAGGCTCCAACACCAAGCCGGTGCGGCCTTCATCCCCGGGGGCCTCGGCGAGCTTGGCAAGCTCCTTGTCGACCTTCGACTCCCTGCCATTCGCGAGCAGCTCGGCGAGCGTGAGGACGTCCGCCAGCGCTCTGCGTCCAGCCCCTCCGGCCTTGCCGCCTGCCACCGTGTACGTCTGACAGGGCGGTCCACCGGTCAGGACCGTGGCCGCCGGGAAGTCGGCTGGGCGGAAACCCTTCACGTCCCCGGGCCGCGTGGCCAATCCGGCCGCTACCCGAGTCGCGCAGGCGTCTTCGTCGAGCTCGACTCCGACCGCGCCGATTCCCAGCCAGCCGGCGGCCACGTCCAGCCCGCCGGGACCGGCGAAGAGATCCACAATGTGGCCGTCGTGCACGTATTCTCCAGGCGATGGGCGGCCCGCCGGAGGCGGCCGCGGGAACGTCGCGAAGGCGATCGCCTTGCATTGCCTCCAAGGTCAGCCATCGTCGGTCTGACAGGGTAACGCCTGCTCACGGTGGCTAGCCACCGTGGCACGCTAGAGTCATGCCAAGTCGACACAAGAACCCGGCGGTCGTCTGCCGACCGACCCCGGAGCTGCACAGGCGCGCGAAGAACGCGGTGACGGAGGTCGACTCGGACATCAACGCCCACATCATCGCTTTCCTTCACTGGCTCGTCGGCGACACCGACGAGCTGCCGAACAGGCCCCCCGTTGCGAATGAGCACCGTCTGCACGAGGCGGGGAGCCTGGGCTAGCGCAGGACAAGGAGACTCGGAGCGCCCGAGGTGGCATCGATACCCGTCACACCGGTGTCCCCTTCTCGATCAGGCCATGTACAGCATTCGCTGCACGCCGCAGTACGATGCGCCCATCGCCCTGACTCACGGCGATCACCTCGCTCCCGGGGAAGAGGCCTGCCTCGGCGAGTAGCCCGAGAGGCAACGCGACGCGACCTTCCGCATCGATCTTCGTCTCCGCCGGTTCCCGAATCACGCGGCCAGTCTTGCAGATTCGTTCGACGGATGAGGCCTGCGGTCACGTTTGGGGCGATCAGGCGCGACGATGGACGCTTGCGCGCTTGGCAGCGCCAGAATGGATCGCGTCGCTCCGCTGCTCGTAAGCCTCCTGCACACGCAACGCCGCCGCATCCGGATCTTCGTGCTCCCATACGCGCAGCACCTCCCATCCCGCATCGTGCAGCCACTGATCGGTCTGTCGGTCCCGACGGCGGTTCGTCTCGAACTTTTCCGTCCAGTACACAGTGTTGGTCGCCGAGAGCTGGTGATGCTGTGGACATCCGTGCCAAAAGCATCCGTCCAGGAAGACCGCCAAGCGGACGCGAGTGAAAACAAGGTCT
Source organism: Streptomyces sp. NPDC058221 (assembly GCF_042882365.1). Taxonomy (NCBI): domain Bacteria; kingdom Bacillati; phylum Actinomycetota; class Actinomycetes; order Kitasatosporales; family Streptomycetaceae; genus Streptomyces; species Streptomyces sp. NPDC058221. The sequence goes on from NZ_JBHVWF010000065.1 coordinate 14,558, forward strand.
GCCGTACGCCTGACCTTCGGCAATGGGCGTGTCGAAACGCGGAAGCGGAGCCCGAGCGCGTGAACGGCGCTGCGCAACGCCAACTCGGGCTTGGTGTCACGGCTTTTGTTCGCCTGCATGCTGGACCGAGTGCCGGCAGACGAAGCCCAGGAGGTCCCGTCGTCGCGGTTTCGCCTACCGGTGGTGTTGGCGCTCATGTTCATGATTATCCAGCCGGTGCCGGGGGCGGGTCTTCGACATGCTCTACACCAAGCCGTGCTTGAGTGTGCGCGGTGGTCGTGTTCGATGCGCCGCCGATCCTCGTCCATCGCGCCAACGCCGCGGCCGGAGTCTCGGGCACCAGGTCCGATCACCGGCAGCCGCCCGGAGCGTCTGGGGCGGCGGGTCAGCCCACCAGTTTGGTGGAGGGGGCGCCGTGCCGCCGGGTGTGTCCGTCGCCCGCGACCTGGGTGACGGCCCGTGACTGCTTGAGACGCCAGGACGGCCAGGACGCGCGCCGTGACGTCATTCGGCCCGCTGGTGTCCGAATGCCGGCCCTCCGCGCCGGGCACGGCTGCGTGGAGGAAGGCGCGGCGCCGTCGGGTAGCGGGGGATCGCCGGCGGCCCCAGCCCTTCCCACCCGGCCGGCAGGCCTCGATGTCCACCTCGTGGGCGAATTCCTGCCCCCATGGGCCGCGCAATCTCGACGTCCCGTTTCCTGGAACGGGCTGGACTCGTTCGGCGACGAAGGATGCTCAAAGCAGCTTGCTCGGGAACACAACTCGTCCCTCACGGAAGCTCACACTTGAGCATTCGCCCGGAGGAGCCGGGTACTCGGCCGGCCGGACCGTGAGCAGGATGGCCAGGATGAGCCAGACCAGGATCAGGATCAGGACCGACAGGAATGCCCACAGGGCGACGGTGAAGGCCAGGGCCGTCCAGCCGTGGGCGATGGCCGCATTCCGCACGTTGGGGTGGCGGGTTGGGAACTTGAGGGCCGTCAGGATGCCCCATGCGGCGATCGCCAGAATGAGGATGCCCGAAGACGACCGTGCCCGCGTGGTCCTCGCCCGTGGCCCGGCGAGCGTACGTGGAGGCGTCGTCCTCGCCCCAGAGGGACGTGGCGATGGCGACGCTGTTGGTCACCAGGGCCAGGTCGAGGATCGCCTGGAGACCGCCGACGACCATCATGAGAGCGCGCAGACTGCTGACCGGGGCGGGCATCTGGCCCCTGCTGGGAGGCAACCCGCTGCCGAAGCCGGCGGGGACAGGTGGGTGCGGCGGGCGGGGAGGACCGCCGGGCCGGGGTCCCCGCGGGCCCAAGGGCGTTGCGGTGGAGGCTTTTTGTCCGGTGTGCCCGGGTCGTCTGTGCTCATGCGGTGGCCTTCCCCCGGAGTGGTCCACGCTTCAGGAGGCAAAGGTCGGGGGAGGGCGTGCGTCGCGCCGGGGGTAAGTAGGCCACGTGCGGCCGGGTTAGGCGGATGGCGGTGCTCCCGTTGCCACTTCTCGTACGTACCGGAGTCCCCGCTTCCCGCTCAGCGCTACTTCCTCGCCCGTCGGAACGAATCCCATGCAGGTCAGGACCGTGCGTGAGGCGGTGTTGGTGAGCGTGGCCGCCGCGCGCAGCGTCGTCACGCCGTACGTCCTCTCGCACGCCTTGAGTATCTGGCGGACCGACTCCGAGGCCAGCCCCCGGCCCGTCGCCTTCTCGGCCAGGCGGAAGCCCAGGTCCGCGGCGCCGTCCGCCACGTCCACCAGGTTGAACCTGCCCAGGATCTCGCCGGTCTCCTCCGTCACCAGTACGTGGAAGTGGCAGGCGCCCGTTTCCTGTTCGGCGAGGAGTGCCGTGTGGCGGGCGGCGAAGTGGGTGAAGTAGTCGTCGCCGCGGTCCGGCACCGAGGCCGCGAAGAAGGCGCGGTTCTCCCGCTCGAACGCGAGGAGGGCCGGGGCGTGGTCGGGGCGCAGGCGTTGGAGCCGGATCTCGGGCATGGCGGCAGGGTATGCGGGTGGGTGGACGGCCGGCCGGTGAATTACGGGTTCAGGTCCAGGACCCGGACCGGCTCCCCTGCCACGTCCGGGGGCGGTGGTGGCGATGATCGCGCCGTCGGGACGGTCGGCGGTGGGCTGGGCGGCATAGTGGCTGTGGGCTGCTGACCAGGTTCCCTGTTGCGCCACGGCCAATGCTGCGAGGAGGTCCAGGTCGAGCACGGTGACGCCGGGCAGGGCCGCCAGGTGCTCGGCGGTTCCGGGGCGGGCCCGGTCGGCTTCGATCAGCGCGCAGGTCGGGGCGTAGAGGAACCAGCCGGATTCCGCGTGCGCTCGGTGGATGAGGCGGGACGCGAGAATGTTGCCCTGGCCGGCGGCTGTCATCGCCGTGGTGGCCAGGGTGATGTGCATGGCGTCGGTTACCGGCTCGTCACCTGGGCCAGCCTGCGGTCCAACTCGCCGTCCAGTTCGCTCTGCTCGGCCAGGGTGGGGGCATAGCCGTTCCACTCCTGCAAAGTGGCGCGGGCTCGTTCGGCGCGCTCGGCCGGGGTCAGCATGGTGTCGGCGAGGTGGGCCAGGTACGCGCGCAGGGACAGACCCTCAGCGGCCGCGATTTCCGCGAGCCGGTCCCTGGTTTCTTCGGGGATGCGGACATTCGCGTCGGGCATGGGCGTACTCCTTCTCGTACCCGTACCCGTACCCGTATCCGTATAGAGGGACTGGTGTTCTACAGCGCGCCCCCATGGCAGTCCCGGTAAGGCCGCCCCGTGCCGCACCAGCACGCCGCGCTCCTGGCCGGCGGCCACGGGACCGCGCGGCCTCGGGCGGCGAGGGTCGTGGCGTACTGGGGGAGCAGGTCCGGGTCGGACGGGGAGGCCGCCTCGGAGGCGGCGAACGCCTCGTACGACGGGACCGTGCCCGTCACGATGCCGAGGTTCGGGGTGCCCGCCGCATGGAGGTCGCGCAGGGCCGCTTCCAGGCGGGCCAGGTGGTCCGGGTGGGAGGCGTACTCGCTGCCGAGGCCCGGGTAGGCGGTCAGGAGTTCGTCCAGCTCGGCCACCGGCCAGTGCAGCACCGCGACCGGGAACGGGCGGGACAGGGCCGTGCGGTACGTGCCCAGTTCGGCGCGGAGGCGGGTGATCTCGGCGCGCAGCTCGCCCGGGTCCGACGATCCCAGCGCCCACAGCCGCTTCGGGTCGTGGAGCTCGTCCAGCGGTACGGCCGCCGTGTGCAGGGTGTCGGCCAGCTCGTCCCAGGCGTCGTGCCGGACGCCCATCAGACGGCGTACCCGGTGCCGGCCGGTCAGCAACGACTGGGTGGCGTACGGGACTTCCTCGCCCGGCGCGATGAGCAGGGTGAGGGCGGTGGAGAAGTAGTCGTGGGCCGCCTCGAGCTCGTCGTGGGCCTCCAGGGTCTCCGCCGCGATCTCCCAGGGGGCCGCATCCAGCGGGCCCGCCGCACGGATCCCGTCGATGATCGCGCGGGCCTCGGCCTCGTGGCCGTACTCCCACAGGTTGGCGGCGTTCAGCGCCTTCACCAGGTGGGGGTGCTCGGTGCCGGGGGCGCCGAGCAGTTCGTCGTAGAGCGTGGTGGCACGGGCACGGTCGCCCGCGAGTTCCAGATGGGCCGCCGCCTGGAGGAGCAGCGGCTCGTGGTCCTCGGGGTACTGAGCCGCGGTGCGCAGCAGGCGCTCGGCTTCGGTGGTGTGGTCGGCAGGCGTGTCGGGGCGCATGAACCACACCGTACTGCTGTAGGGCGGTGGGACGGAGAGTGGTTCCCGCTCTGGAGAGTTACGGGGCTTGGCCCTATCGTGCGGGCCGTGCGCGAGCGGATACCGGTAGTGGTGCAGCACAACCCGCGTGGACGGCTGCTGGCCGCGCGCGGTCTCTGGACGGGTGCCGAGCTGGTGGTGACCCTCGGCATCGTCCTGCTGCTGCTCGTCGCCCATCAGCTGTGGTGGACCAACCGGCAGGCACGGGCAGGTGCCGCGCACACCGTGCAGGCCCTCCAGCACGACTGGGGGGAGCCGGCGCCCGGGCCGCCGGAGACTGTGGTGCCGGAGAGCACCGCGGACGACGACAGTCCTGCCGTGGGGGCGGGGGAGAAGGGGGAGGACGGGAAGGGGCGGGGTACGGACCCGGCACCCGCCGCCACCGCGCCCCGCCGGTCCCAGGCGTACGCCGTCATCCGGATCCCGCGCATCGGGCTCACCGCACCCGTCGCCCAGGGCATCAGCAGGAGCGGCGTCCTCGACAAGGGGTACGTCGGCCACTACCCCGGCACCGCGCAGCCCGGCGGCTCCGGCAACTTCGCGCTCGCCGCCCACCGCAACACGCACGGCGAACCGTTCCGCTACATCAACCGGCTGCGCCGCGGCGACCGGCTCACGGTCGAGACCCGGGACACCGTCTACACGTACACCGTCGACAAGACCCTCCCGCAGACCGGCGCGGGGGACAGCGGGGTCGTGGCCGCCGTGCCGCGCAGCAATGTGAAGCCGTACGTCGGATACCGGGCGGCCGGGTCCTATGTGACGTTGACGACGTGCACACCCGAGTTCACCTCCCGCTACCGGCTGGTGGTGTGGGGGAAGCTGACCGATGTGCGGGGGAAGTAGGAAGTAGGGGGAATACGGGGAGTGCCGCCGGGCGATGGTGTCAGGGCGGGGCGGTGTCACTAGGGTCGCTGACGTGCTCAGACGACGTCCGCAGTTGTTGTGGTTGCTGGTTCCCTACGTGCTGTACCTGGGGGTGCTGCCGCTGGTGAACCGGGTCCGGCCCGTGGTTCTCGGGCTCCCGTTCCTCTTCTTCTGGCTGCTCGGGGCGACCGTGCTGACCCCGGTGGCCGTGTGGCTGACCCGACGGGGGGACCGCCGGTGAACGCCGCCGTAGCGACTTCCGTCTTCGGGGTCTTCATGGTCGCCACCGTGGCCCTCGGACTGTTCGCCGTGCGCGGGCGGCGCGGGGCGAAGGGCGGTGGTCTCGCCGAGTGGTCGGTGGGCGGGCGCAGCCTGGGGACCGTCTTCATCTGGGTGCTCATGGCCGGTGAGGGCTACACCAGCTTCAGCTACCTCGGCGCCGCCGGCTGGGGCTACAACTACGGGGCGCCCGTCCTGTACGTGGTCGCGTACATGTCCTGCGGCTACGCCGTCGGCTATGTCGTCGGGCCGATGCTCTGGGCGTACGCGCGCAAGCACGGTCTCGTCGGGATCACCGACATGGTGGCGCATCGTTTCGGGCGCCCCTGGCTCGGGGCGCTCGTCGCCGTCCTCGCGACCGTCTTCCTGCTCCCGTACATCCAGCTGCAGATCACCGGCATGGGCGTGGTCGTCTCGACCATCTCCTACGGTGCGATCAGCCTGAACTGGGCCTACTTCATCGCCTTCGCCGTCACCACCGGATTCGTCGTCGTCAGCGGGCTGCGCGGCAGCGCGTGGGTGTCCGTGCTGAAGGACGTCATGGTGATCGCCACGCTCGGCTTCCTCGCCGTCTACGTACCGATGCACTACTTCGACGGCTACGGGCCCTTCCTCGACCGGCTCGTCACCGAGAAGAGCGAGTGGCTGACCTTCCCCGGGCACGGGGACAGCGGGATGGGGCAGGCCTGGTTCATCACCACCTCGTTCCTCAACTCCCTCACCGTCGTGATCTTCCCGACGACCGTCGCCGGCTACCTCGGCGCGAAGAACGCCGACGTGCTGCGGCGCAACGCGATGTGGCTGCCCGCCTACAACGTGCTGCTGTTCGTGCCGATGCTGCTCGGGATGGCGGCGCTGTTCGTCGTGCCGGGGCTGGTCGGGGCCGAGTCCAACCTGGCTCTCTTCAAGCTGGTGGTGGACTCGCTGCCGGCCTGGTCGGTCGGGATCATCGGCGTCGCCGCCGCGCTCTCGTCGATCGTGCCGATGGCCGTCTTCATGCTGGTGATCGGCACGATGTGGGGACGCAGCGTGCTGTCGCTCGTGCCGCGCTGGGAACAGCGGCAGAAGGGTGCGGCCCAGGTGGTCGTCGTGGTCGCGGGGAGCCTGGCCCTGCTGCTCACGTACACCGCGCCGAACACCCTGGTACGGCTCTCGCTGATCTCGTACGAAGGAATGGCGCAACTGCTCCCCATGGTGCTGCTGGGCCTGATGTGGCGGCGGTTGACCCTGCTCGCGGCGATGAGCGGGCTGGTCGTCGGGGTGGGTGTGGTGTGCGGGTTCGTCTTCACGGAGAACGATCCGGTGTGGGGTGTGAACGCCGGAATCGTCGGGCTCGGCGCGAATCTGGCCGTCGCGCTGGCGGTGACGTACGCGGGGCCGCGCGAGCGCGACGACCGGCCGGACGAGGAGGTCCTGGCCCGGGACGAGATCGAGAACGAGGACGAGGACGGGGCGTGCGTGGTGGCGGTGGGGTGAGGAAGTGCGGAAGTGCGGAAGTGCGGGGGCGAGGGAGTGGACGAGCCCGGCCGGTCGGGGCCGGTCGAGGCCGACGGGTGTCCGAGCGCATCCGTGTCGCGGCCTGTCCTGACCGGTGTCCGAGCGCATCCGTGTCGCGGCCTGACCGGTCCGGGCCAGGCCGGGCCCGTGAGCCGATCGTGTATAACGGTTAACGATTGAAGTGCCGCTTTTCGACGCGGCCGCAGGAGCGCGAAAGGGGGAGGACCCATGGACGCAAGCGCCGTGAACCGCATGCGCGGTGCCCTCGCCCGGCTGCTCCGCCCCGCAGGTCTGCTGCTCTTCTTCCTCACCGAGGTCCTGCTCGCCGAGGGTGGCAGCATCTCCGCCGCGGTCGCGCTCGCCGCCACCGCGGCTGCCGGCACCGCACTCGTCGCCTGCTCGGTCATCAGCGCCCGTTGCGCGGTCCCGGTGCCCCGCACCCGGGTCCGTACCGCCATGCGCGACCGGGAGAAACGCACCGCGTTCCTCCCGCAGAGAGACCCCGATGCCAAGGGGCGCAGGCGCCCCCGAGCCCCCGGCCGTGTCCTCCTGACGGCCGCGTAGGGCTCGCCTTCTCCCTCTTTCGTCCAGGTACGTACGCCAGGTGCGCGTACGTGGGCGCCCCGCGCGGATCGTCATGCCGAAGCTGATCCACTTCCCGGCACGACGAGACCCCCGGAGGGCTCATCCATGTCCGCCTTCATGTCCGCTTTCGCCAGCCTGGTCGGCGCCCTCGCCGATCTGCTCCACCCGTTCTTCCAGACCGCCTCCACCGCCGCCGCGATCGTCCTGTTCACCGCGCTCGTGCGGCTTGCCGTGCACCCCCTGTCGCGGGCCGCCGCGCGCGGGCAGAAGGCGCAGCGCCGGCTCCAGCCGCAGATCGCCGAGCTGCGCAAGAAGCACAAGAAGAACCCCGAGCGGATGCAGAAGGCGCTCATGGAGCTGCACAAGGAGGAGAAGGTCTCGCCGCTCTCCGGCTGCCTGCCCAGCCTGCTCCAGATGCCGGCCTTCTTCCTGCTCTACCACCTCTTCTCCAGCCAGAAGATCGGCAACGACCCCAACGAACTCCTCGGTCACGAGCTCTTCGGTGCCCCGCTGGGCGAGCGCTGGCACGACGCGCTGGCGCACGGCGGGATGTTCGGGGCGCAGGGCGCGGTGTACCTGGGGCTGTTCGCACTCGTGGCCGCGGTCGCCACTTTCAACTACGGCCGCACGAAGCGGCAGATGGCCGCCAACCCCGTCACCCCGGCCACCGGTCCCGACGGACAGCCGGTCCCGGGCATGGGGGCGATGGCGAAGGTGATGCCGCTGATGTCCTTCTTCACCCTGTTCACCGTGGCCTTCGTGCCGCTGGCCGCCGCGCTGTACGTCGTCACGAGCACCACCTGGACCGCGATCGAACGGGCCTACCTGTACCGCGACATGCCGGCCGCGGGCGCCGCCATGGCCACCGCGGCGTAATCGTGGCGGCGAGTACGCCGGTCCAGTGTGTGAACAGGGTCTTGCGGGGTGATCGGATGTCTTGGAGGATCGGCCAAGCCTGCGATGGCCGCAACCCATCCGGCGGGCCCGATCTCGACCGAGGGAGAAAGACCGTTGAAGCTGCTTCGTGTGGGTACGGCAGGCGCGGAACGACCGGCGCTGCTGGATGAGGACGGAACCCTGCGTGACCTGTCGGGAGTCGTCACCGACATCGACAGCGCGCTGCTCGCCGACGAGGACGCGCTGGCCCGGGTCCGGGCAGCCGCGGCCGCGCCCGGCGAGCTGCCGGTGCTCGATGCCGAGGGGCTGCGGGTGGGATCACCGCTCGGCCGGATCGGCAAGGTCGTGTGCATCGGGCTGAACTACCACGACCACGCCACGGAGACCGGCGCGCAGATCCCGAGTGAGCCGATCCTGTTCTTCAAGGCGCCGGACACGGTCGTCGGGCCCGAGGACACGGTGCTCGTGCCGCGCGGCAGTGTGAAGACCGACTGGGAGGTCGAGCTCGCGGTGGTCATCGGCCGCACCGCCCGGTACCTGGAGTCCGCAGAGGACGGCCTCGCGCACGTCGCCGGATACGCGGTCGCGCACGATGTCTCCGAGCGCGAGTTCCAGATCGAGCGCGGCGGCACGTGGGACAAGGGCAAGAACTGCGAGACGTTCAACCCGCTCGGGCCGTGGCTCGTGACGGCCGACGAGGTGGCCGACCCGCAGGCGCTGCCGCTGAAGCTCTGGGTCAACGGTGAGCTGAAGCAGGACGGCACGACGGCCGACCAGATCTTCCCGGTCGGCGAGGTGGTGCGTTACCTGAGCCACTTCATGACGCTGTATCCGGGTGATGTGATCAACACCGGGACGCCGGCGGGGGTGGCCATGGGGCAGCCCGAGCCGAAGCCGTATCTGCGGGCCGGGGATGTGGTGGAGCTGGAGATCGCGGGGCTGGGGCGGCAGCGGCAGGAGCTGAAGGGGGCGTAGGGGGTGGTCTTGCCCGGGTGCGTCCCGGGGGCCGCTTTGTCCCTCAAGCGCCGGACGGGCTGAAAAGGATGTCCTCAAGCGCCGGACGGGCTTGATATTGCCGGGCTGGGCCGGTTTTGCACCAGTGCTGCATGCGTAAAGATCGGAGGGGTGGGTGCTGCCCGGCGGCGGCGCCCACCCCTCGCGCAGCTCAGCCGCCGATCTTGGTCGCGAACTGTTCCAGCGCCTCGACCACCAGGGCGTGGTCCTCCGCCTGGGGCAGGCCCGAGACCGTGACCGAGCCGATGACACCCGCGCCCTCGACCGCGATCGGGAACGAGCCGCCGTGCGCGGCATACGTGTCCGGGTTCAGCCGCGAGGCGTCGTCGAATGTCGTCCCCTTGGCCCGGAATCGCGTTCCCACCAGGTACGAGCTCTCGCCGTAGCGTTCGACGACCTTGCGCTTGCGGTCGATCCAGGCGTCGTTGTCCGCGCTCGAACCCGGCAGCGCGGCGTGGAACAGCTGCTGTGTCCCGCGCCGGATGTCGATCGCCACCGGTGCGTGCCGTTCGCGGGCCAGGGAGACCAGCAGGCCGCCGAGCGCGTACGCGTCGTCGTAGCCGAAATGCGGCAGAGTCAGCCTGCGCTCCTGCGCGATCAGCTCGGAGATGGTCGGAGCGGTGGGGTTCATGCGGGGTGCTCCTCGTGTGCGTCAGCGGGGGAGGACGATGGCGCGGCCGGCAGCGTCACGGTGACGCCGTCGCGGGCCGAGCGGCGGGCGGCCTCCAGGACGTCCAGGGTCGCGGCGGCCTGGAGAGCGGTCACCGGATTCTCGCCCTTTCCGCGCAGCGCATCGGTGACCGCCGCGTAGTACGCGGGGTAGTCGCCCGGCAGTGTGCGGACCGGGGTGCCGCCGCCCGTGAGCGGGGACTCGCCCGAGCCGAGCCTGCCCCACAGCTCCTCGGCCTCCTCGCCCCACGGTCCGTCCGGCGACGGGCGTGCGCCCTCGCGCAGGGCGGCCTCCTGGGGGTCGAGGCCGTACTTCACATAGCCGGCGGTGGAGCCGAGCACCCGGAAACGCGGGCCGAGCTGGGCCGTCGTCGCGCTGACGTACAGATGCGAGCGGACCCCGCCTTCGTGGGTGATCGCCAGGAACGTGTCGTCGTCGGCCGCCGCGCCCGGCCTGCGTACGTCCGACTCCGCGTACACCTGCACCGCCGGTCCGAACAGGACCAGCGCCTGGTCGACGACATGGCTGCCCAGGTCGAACAGCAGCCCGCCGATCTCCTGCGGGTCGCCCGACTCGCGCCAGCCGCCCTTCGGCTGCGGGCGCCACCGCTCGAAGCGGGACTCGAAGCGCTGCACCTCGCCCAGCTCACCGTCCGCGATCAGCGAGCGCAGGGTGAGGAAGTCGTTGTCCCAGCGGCGGTTCTGGAAGACCGAGAGCAGCACCCCGCGCTCCTCGGCCAGGGCGGCCAGCTCCCGCGCCTCGGCTGCCGTACCGGCGATCGGCTTGTCCACGACCACCGGCAGGCCGGCCTTGAGCGCTGCGGTCGCGACCGGGACATGGGTCTTGTTCGGCGAAGCGATCACGATCAGGTCGAGCTCGTCCGCGCGCTGCCACAGCTCGTCGGGCGAGGCGGCGAACCGCACATCGGGGAATTCGGCGCGGGCCTGCACCCGCCGCTCCTCGTTCGACGTGACGACCGTGTCCAGGACGAGGCCGTCGGTTGCGGCGATCAACGGGGCGTGGAAGACGGAACCCGCCAGGCCGTAGCCGACGAGCCCGACGCGCAGGGGGGCCGGGGCCGTTCCGGAGGTCTCGTGAGTCGTGTGGGCAGTCATGCACTCCACTTTGGCAACGCTGTTGCCAAAGTGCAAGCGGGAGGGACAATGGGTCCGTGAACAGGAGTAATAGCGGCGCGAACCTGCCGACGCTGCGCAGCCACAACGCGGCGCTCGTGCTCGACCTGCTGCGGGTGGCCGGCGAGCGCGGGATCAGCAGGCTCGAACTCGCCGCGCGGACGGGGCTCACCCCGCAGGCCGTCAGCAAGATCACCGCCCGGCTGCGGGCCGAGGGGCTGGCGGCCGAGGCGGGCCACCGCGCCTCCACGGGCGGCAAGCCCCGGACCGTGCTGCGGCTGGTGCCGGACGCCGGTCACGCGGTGGGGCTGCATCTGGACCGCGACGGGCTGACCGTGGTGCTCGTCGACCTGGCGGGCGCGGTGGCCGCGAGGTCGACGGCTCCGCTGGACTTCGGCGCCCCGGCGGACGAGGTGCTCAGGGCGGCGGCCACGGCTGTCGCCGCGGTGCGCGGCGGCAGCGTACGGCCGGTGCTGGGTGTGGGCGCCGCGGTGCCGGGGCCGCTCGATCACCGGGCCGGCGTGCTGCACCGCGTCACCGGGTTCCCCCAGTGGGACGGGTACCGGCTCGGGGACGCCCTTTCCGCGCGGACCGGGCTGCCCGTCGTCATCGACAAGGACACCAACGCGGCGGCTCTCGGGCTCGCCCTCCAATCGCAGGAGCCGGGCGACTTCGCCTACCTCCACCTGGGCACCGGGCTCGGCGCCGGGCTGGTGCTCGGCGGGGCGGTGCACCGCGGAGTACGCACCGGAGCCGGTGAGTTCGGCCACCAGACCGTCCAGCTGGACGGGGTGCGGTGCAGCTGCGGCGGACGCGGCTGCATCGAGGCCCTCTGCCTGGCGGCCGTCGCCCGGGGCGATGTCGCCGAGGCGGCGCGGGTGCTCGGCACCGGCGCGGCGAATCTGGTCGGGCTGCTCGACATCGACCGGGTGGTGCTGGGCGGGCGCACGGTCGCCGCCGACCCCGAGGCGTACGTACGAGGGGTACGTGCCGTACTCGACGAGCGGGCCCGGCGCGACGGCATCGGCGGGGTGCCGGTCCCGGTCGTCGCCGCAGGCGGTGGCGACCGGCCGGTCGCCGAGGGCGCGGCCCAGCTGGTCCTGGCCCCGCTGTTCGGCCGTACCGGCGGCAACGCCCGGGAGAGTGCGCCGGAGCGGGCCGGGGCGGGAGCGGAGGATTCCGCGGGCAGCACCGTGGATCCGGCCGGCCTCGCCGGGCCTCCTGGGCCGGTGGCCGGCTGAGTCCGGCCTTTCTGCCGGTGCGGCGGTGCTCGCGGTGCGGCCCCCGCTCCGCTGGTCGGGGGATTCCCCGCCGCCGGCCGGGCGGGTCCGCGGCATGTCTGCGCGGGGTGGCCGGTGCGGGCGTGACAGCGTCGCGGGTCCATACCGGTGAACTCCGGGTCCGGGGCGAGCCGACCGTTTCCGCGAGCAGCGAAGGCCCTCCCCATGCCCCCCACACCGCCCCCGCCCGCCACACCTCCGGAACACCCGGCGCCGCTGCCCCCGGGGCGGACCCGGCACGGGCTCGTCCTCGGGCTGGCCGCGGCGAGTGTCGTCCCCGCCGTCGTGCTCGGCGGCCCGGCGACCGCGACCGCCGCGCCGCAGCGCAATCCGGCCTCCACCCCGGCCGCCCCCCTGGCCTCGGTGCTGCCGGCCGCCGCGCCCGCCGTCGTCGGCGCCGACCAGCAGCCCGCCTGCGGTGACCCGGAGGCGGCCGAATTCCCCATCGACACCCGGATCCACGGCGGGCCCGACAGCTACGCATCCGGCGGCGGCTACGGCACCTGGTTCCTGGACCTGACCAACACCACCTCCCGGACCTGCCGGTCCATCCATCCGGTCCTGGTCTTCACCGACGACGACCGCCGGCTGACCTCGGACCAGATCCAGCTGAAGTTCTCCGAACGCGCGCACCCGGACGTCGAGCACCGTGTCACCTGGGAGACGACCGACCGGCACGAGCACATCGGCGTCTTCGGCGGCGAGGGCGACGAATCCTTCGGTGGCTTCACCGTGCCCGCCGGCCACACCGTCACCGTCCAGGTCCGGCTCGCGTTCACCTCCGACACCAGCCCCGGCCGCATCACCGCCAACGCCGCGATCGTCCAGCGGAAGGCCGGGGCGAGCGGCAGGAGCGACAGCGGCGCCACGGCGAAGGGCAGCGACGGGGAGTGGGTCGGTGAGTCCGAGGACTACTCGTTCACCGTGGTCGAGGACGGCGGGCGAGACGGCATGGACAGCAGCGGGACCGGCAAGGAGAGCGACGGCTCCGGCGAGGTGGGCGAGGACCGCGAGACCGGGGGCACCGGCCGGGAGAGCGACGGTACGGGCAAGGAGGACGGCCGCCTCCCCGACGGGACGCGGCCCAGCGCGAGTTCCGACGGGGGCACCACCGGAAACCCGCGCCCCGTCGCACCGGGCCGGGATCCCGCCGGAGTCCCGGAGCTCGCCAGGACCGGCATCCCTGTACTGATGCCGCAGTCCGCTCTCACCGTCTCCGGCTTCCTGATCGGCGGCGGAGCGGTGGTGGTCTGGTCCCGCCGGATGCGCCGCGCCCGCCGCTGAGTGCGAGTGACAACCGACAAGCGACAAGCGACAACCGACGAGCGACGAGCGACAACCGACAACCGACAACCGACGAGCGGCGCCCGTTCGGGGCGGGCGTTCGAGGCGGGGCGTTCGGGGCGGGGCGATCGCCGGCCGCTTTCGTTCCGTCCCGGAGCGGAACAGCCCGACAGGCGGCGGCATTGAGCCGATCCGCGTCGTCCCGTCCACCGGTGTTCATGTCCGTCTGCCACCATCGGGCCGTGGACTACCCGCACGACCAGGCACCTGGCGCACCGATCCGCTCCGGCATCCCGGAGCACGGCCGTATTCCGAAGTACTACGCCGTGAAGGCCCATGTCTCCGTACTCATCGAGGAGTTGGGCGAGGGCGGCATGCTGCCGCCGGAGCGCGACCTGGCCCTGCGCTACGAGGTGTCGCGCGAAACCGTGCGCCAGGCGCTGCGTGAACTGCTCCTGGAAGGGCGGCTCGCCCGGCAGGGCCGCGGCACCGTGGTCGCGGGCCCCAAGCTGGAACAGCCACTCTCGCTCGCCAGCTACACGGAGGGCGTACGCCGTCAGGGGCGCACCCCGGGCCGCCACCTCATCGGGCTGGAACAGTTCCCCTGCCCCGAGGCTCTCGCCGCCGAGACCGGGGTGGAGCGCGGTGAGCCGGTCTGGCACCTGGAGCGGGTGCTGCTCGCCGACGACGACCGGGTCGGCCTGGAGAGCACGTACGTCGGCGTCGCCCGAGTGCCGGACCTGGCGGAGAAGTTCGACCCCGACTCGTCGTTCTACGCCTATCTGCACGACCGGCTCGGGATCTCCTTCGGAGACGCGGACGAGCGGATCGAGACCGTGCTCGCCACCCCGCGTGAGGCGCTGCTCATCGGTACGCCGCCCGCGCTGCCCATGCTGCTGATCCACCGGGTCTCACGGGACGCGGACGGGCAGCCGCTGGAGCGCGTACGCACGCTGTTCCGCGGCGACCGGTTCTCCTTCACCGCCCACCTGAGCGGACGCGGCTGAACCCGTAGAGCGTGGGGCACTGCGACCCGTAGAGCTGCGGGGCACTTCGCGAAGACGGCGGATCGACTCACGACGATAACGGAAACATAACGGGTCTAGGCCAGGTTTGGGCCCCAGTTCACCCTCCCGTTGCCGTACCGATCCGCACGGGTCATCCGTCCCGAGGAGCGTTGCCGTCGTGAGAGTCATCGTCGTAGGAGCCGGCGTGGTGGGAACCATGCACGCCTGGCACGCAGTGAACCGCGGCCACGAGGTCGTACAGATCGAGCGCGAGAGCGAGGCACGCGGGGCATCGCTCCGCAATTTCGGACAGATATGGGTCAGCGGCCGGGCCGGCGGCGAGGAGCTGGAGACCGCACTCCGCGCCCGTGAGCTGTGGGAGTCCATCGGTGAGCGGGTGCCGGACCTGGGCTTCCGGGCCTGCGGCTCGCTCACCGTGCTGCGCACCGCACGGGAGACCGCCGTCGCCGAGGCGGCCGTCGCCCGTCCCGACGCGGCGGCCCGCGGCTACAAGCTGCTCACCGCGGGCGAGGCCCGCGCGGTCAACCCGGCCCTGCGCGGCGACTTCGGCGCGGCCCTGTGGTGCGAGCGGGACGCGGCCGTCGAGCCGCGCACCGCCCAGCTCGCCCTGAAGCGGGAGCTGCTGGCCTCCGGCCGCTACACCTTCCTCGGCGGCCGCGAGGTGCGCGAGGTGGTCGGGACCGCGTCCGTCCGCGACGACCACGGCGATGTGCACACCGGCGACGCCGTCGTCCTGGCCACCGGCGCCTGGCTCGGCGGCCTCGTCCGCGAGCTCGCCGGGCCCGACCTGCCGGTGCGGCGGGTCAGGCTCCAGATGATGCAGACCGACGCACTGGGCGAGAAGCTCACCACGTCCGTCGCCGACGCCGACAGCTTCCGCTACTACCCGGCCTACCGGGGCGAGGCGCTCGACGCCCTCAACGCCGGGCAGGCCCAGGCCCCCACCGCCGCCGAACACCGCATGCAGCTCCTGATGGTGCAGCGCCGCGACGGCGGACTGACCATCGGCGACACCCACGCGTACGAGCACCCCTTCGCCTTCGACACCGTCGAGGAGCCGTACGAGCACCTGACCGGCGTCGTGGAGTCCTTCCTCGGCCGCCCGCTGCCGCGCATCCGCCACCGCTGGGCCGGTGTCTACGCCCAGTGCACCGACACCGGCCGCGTCGTCCACCGCCAGCAGGTGCGCGACGGCGTCTGGCTGGTCACCGGACCGGGCGGACGCGGCATGACCTGCTCGCCCGCCATCGCCGAAACGACCGCCAACGAACTGGGCTGGTGAAGACGTTGACCAATGACACCGCACTCAATCTGATCGTCCTCGACATGGCCGGCACCACCGTCGCCGACGGCGGCCTCGTCGAGCAGGCCTTCGCCGCCGCGGCGGCCCGCCTCGGCGTGGAGCCCGGCTCCGCAGGCCACGCGGAGAAACTCGACTACGTACGCGCCACCATGGGCGAGTCCAAGATCACCGTCTTCCGCCGTCTGTTCGGCGAGGAGGCCTTGGCCCAGCAGGCCAACGCCGCCTTCGAGGAGGCGTACGGGGAACTGGTCGACGCCGGCCGCATCACCCCCGTCCCCGGCGCCCGCGAGGCCGTCGAACAGCTCGCGTCCGAGGGCCGGACCGTGGTCCTGTCCACCGGGTTCGCCCGCACCACCCAGGACGCGATCCTCACCGCACTCGGCTGGCAGGACCTGGTCGAACTGACCCTCTGCCCCGCCGACGCCGGCGGCCGCGGCCGCCCCTACCCGGACATGGTCCTGGCCGCACTGCTGCGCACCGGGGCGGTGGACGATGTCCGCCGGACCGTCGTCGCGGGGGACACCTCGTACGACATGCTCAGCGGCGTGCGCGCCGGGGCCGGGATCGTCGCGGGCGTCCTCACCGGCGCCCACGACAAGGACCGGCTGACCCGCAGCGGCGCCACCCACGTCCTCGGTTCCGTCGCCGAACTGCCCGGCCTGATCGCGCGCGCCGAGATCGCGTGGGCCGAGGCATGACGGGCGGGGCCGCAGCCGGCCGCAGCGGCATCCGGTTCGACCGGGTCAGCGTCGCGTACGGCGGGAACGTCGTCCTGGACCGGCTCGATCTCACCGTCGGGCCCGGCGAGGTCATGGCCCTGCTCGGGCCCTCCGGATCGGGCAAGACGACCGCACTGCGCGCCGTCGCCGGATTCGTCCGGCCCGCCTCCGGGCGGGTGTACATCGGCGACCGTGACGTCACCGCCCTGCCGCCGCACAAGCGCGGCATCGGCATGGTCGTCCAGAGTTACGCCCTCTTCCCGCACCTGCGGGTCCAGGAGAACGTCGCCTTCGGCCTGAAGGCGCAGAAGGCCGACAGGTCCGAGATCCCGGGGCGGGTCGCCGAAGCGCTCGAACTCGTCGGCATGGGCGGGTACGCCAGGCGCTACCCGCGCGAACTCTCCGGCGGCCAGCAGCAGCGCGTCGCCATCGCCCGCGCCCTCGCCATCCGCCCCGGCGTCCTGCTGCTCGACGAACCGCTGTCCGCACTCGACGCCCAGCTGCGCTCCGGGATGCTCGCCGAACTGGCCCGGCTGCACCGCGAGCTGCCGGACGTCTCCATCCTGTACGTCACCCACGACCAGGTCGAGGCACTGACCCTCGCCGACCGGATCGCCGTCATGGACAAGGCCAGGATCCAGGACTGTGGAACCCCGCAGGAGCTGTACCGGCGCCCGCGTACGGAGTTCACCGCGTCGTTCGTCGGCAACGCGAACCTGCTCCCGGTCACCGTCGCCGAGCCCGCCGGCACCGTGGACTTCGCCGGGCACCCGCTCGCCGTACCGACCGGCGAGGTGGCCGGCGGTGTCACCGCCACGCTCTGCGTCCGGCCGCACCTGGTCGGGCTCGGCGACGGTCCCAACGCGCTGACCGGCACGATCGCCGAGATCCAGTGGCGCGGCTCCACGCACCGGCTGTACGTCGACGTCGACGGGCACCGGGTCAAGGCGGATGTCCGGGAGCTGCGGGTGACGCCTGCGCTGGGCGACACGGTGACGGTGCACTTCGCGGCGGAGGACGCGGTGCTGCTGCCGGTCCACCCGGCCCGCCGAGAGGGCCCGTCCCCTGCCTTCGAGGCCATGGGGGCGTTCGAGGGCGAGACGGTGAGCGGAGGGGCCCGTGGCTAGCGCGGTGACCGCAGAGGTGCGCCCGGCGGCGTCCGGCAGCGGGCCCGTCCTCAAACGCCGGACGGGCTGGAAGGGTCCGGCCTGGGCTCTGCCCCCGGTCGCCATCCTCGGCGTCGTCTTCCTCTACCCCCTTCTCCTCGTCGTCCAGCAGTCCTTCAGCCCCGACGAGGGCGGTACCTCGATCGCGCCGTACAGCGAGGTCTTCGCCTCCGCCTCGTTCCGTTCCGCGCTCACCACCACCGTGTGGCTCGCGGCCGGTTCGACGGCCGGGTGTCTCGTGCTCGGCTTCGTACTCGCCATGGTCATCGCCTTCGTGCCGTTTCCCGGCGGCAGGGCCGTCGCCCGGTTCGTCGACGTCTTCCTCTCCTTCCCGTCCTTCCTGATCACGCTCGCCCTGCTGTTCGTCTACGGCAACGCCGGTATGGCCAACGGCATCTGGACCGGTGCCACCGGGGCGGCCGACGGGCCCTTCCACTTCCTCACCACGCCGTGGGGCGTCCTCCTCGCCGAGATCACCTACTTCACCCCCTTCGTGATGCGCCCACTGCTCGCCGCCTTCTCCCAGCTCGACACCGCGCAGCTTGAGGTGGCGTCCTCGCTGGGCGCAGGACCGGCCCGCATCGTGCGGCAGGTGATCCTCCCCGAGGCGCTCCCGGCGCTCGCCGCGGGCGGCAGCCTCGTCCTGGTGATGTGCCTCAACGAATTCGGCATCGTCCTGTTCACCGGGGCCAAGGGCGTCACCACGCTGCCGATGCTCGTCTACAGCAAGGCGATCCTGGAGTCCGACTACCCGGCCGCCTGCGTCGTCGCCGTCGTCAACATCGTGATCTCCGTCGGCCTCTACAGCGTGTACCGGATGGTGAGCCGCCGTGCTGGTGCATAGCCGTACCGGGAAGTGGGCCACCTGGGCCGTCTTCCTCCTCCTCTTCGTCCCGCTGTTCGCCGTGCCGCTGCTGGTCATCCTCGCGGCCTCGTTCTCCACGAACTGGTCCGGTGCCTTCCCCTCCGGTTCGACCCTGAAGCACTACGCCACGGCCACCGCGGGCGACTCCCTCCGGGCGCTCACCACCAGCCTGGTCACCGCCGTCACCGCGAGCCTGCTGGCCCTGGTCATCGGCTCCTGGGCGGCGCTGGCCGCCGCCTCGCTGGGGCGGCGCGGCAAACGGTTCCTCGACGCGCTGTTCATGCTGCCGGTCGCCGTGCCGTCCGTCGTCGTCGGGCTGGCCGTGCTCGTCGCCTTCAGCAAGCCGCCGGTGCTGCTCAACGGCACGCGCTGGATCGTGATCCTGGCGCACACCGTTCTTGTCACGGCGTTCGCCTACACGTCGGTCTCGGCGGCGACAGCACGTCTCGACCCGATGTACGAACAGGCCGCCGCCAGCCTCGGCGCCCGGCCCTCGTACGTCCTGTGGCGCATCAGACTGCCGCTCCTGCTGCCGTCGCTGACCGCGGCCGCGGGGCTCTGCTTCGCCCTGTCCATGGGTGAGCTGAGCGCCACGATGATGCTCTACCCGCCCAGTTGGACACCTCTTCCGGTGCAGATCTTCGCAGCCACCGACCGCGGCTCGCTCTTCACCGGAGCCGCCGTCGCCGTGGTCCTGATGGCGGCGACGCTGCTCGTGCTGTTCGCGGTCTCCCGCATCCGCACCAGGGCTTCGTACCGCTGACACCCGCCACGGACTCCCGCAACGAACCGTCTTCCAGGAGATACGACCGCCATGCGCAAGAACCACCTCACGCCCATAGCCGCCGTCACCGGCGTGCTCGCCCTCGCCGCCTCCCTGTCCGGCTGCGGCGGTTCGTCGGCCGCCTCCGACGAGAAGGTCGTCACCGTCTACAGCGCCGACGGCCTCAAGGGCGAGAACGGCGACGGCTGGTACGACAAGGTCTTCAAGGACTTCGAGAAGAAGACCGGCATCAAGGTCGAGTACGTGGAGGGCGGCTCCGGCGAGATGGTGCAGCGCGCCGTCCGCGAGAAGACCAACACACAGGCCGACGTCCTGGTCACCCTCCCGCCGTTCATCCAGCAGGCCGACTCCAAGGGCCTCCTCCAGACGTACGAGCCGGCCGGCTCCGACCAGGTGGCGAGCGCCGACAGGGCGGCCGACTCCAAGTGGACCCCGGTCGTCAACAACTACTTCGGCTTCGTCCACAACACGAAGGAGCTGAAGACCCCGCCCGCCACCTGGGAGGAGCTGCTCGACGGGACGTACAAGGACCGGATCCAGTACTCCACCCCCGGGGTCGCCGGTGACGGCACGGCCGTGCTCATCAAGGCCATGCACGACTTCGGCGGCAAGGAACCGGCGATGGCGTACCTGAAGAAGCTCCAGTCGAACAACGTCGGCCCGTCCGCCTCCACCGGCAAGCTCGCGCCCAAGGTCGACAAGGGCGAGCTCCTCGCCGCCAACGGTGACGTCCAGATGAACTACGCCCAGTCCAAGGACATGCCGAACCTCGGCATCTGGTTCCCCGCGAAGTCCGGTGGCCGGCCCACCACCTTCGCCCTGCCCTACGCGGCCGGCCTGGTCACCAAGGCCCCGCACAGTGCCAACGGCAGGAAGCTGCTCGACTTCATGCTCGCCGAGCAGGCACAGAAGGACGTCAGCGCGGTCGGCGGCGGCTTCTCGGCCCGCAAGGACATCGAGGCGGCCGACGCCAACGCCGTCGCGCTGAAGAAGCTGATGGACGGGGTCGAGGTCTTCGAGCCGGACTGGTCGGACATCGCGGACAACCTCGACTCGTACGTGGACGCCTGGAAGTCGGCCACCGGCAGCTGACCGTTGCCGGACGATTCACCGTGGGGGTCTGGACCTCCGGCGGATCATCGCGAAAAGATAACGGGTCTGGACCCAAATTCAACTCCCCGCCTTCCGGCGGGGAGTTGAGCGCGTCAGCCTTGTGCCCCCCACCACCTCGACGGAGGATCCCGTGACCTCAGGCATGTCCCGCCGCACTCTCCTCATGAGCGCCGCCGCCATCGCCGCCGCAGCACCCCTCGCCGCCACCACGGCCGCCCGTGCCGCCGCCCGTACGCCCAAGGTCCTGGTCATCGGCCTGGACGGCGCCCTGCTCAACAGAATCAAGGATGCGGACGCACCCCACCTCGACGCGCTGATGGCCGCCGGACTCACCTCCGTCAGCCCGCTCTACGCCGACCCGATGGCCCCGACCCTGTCCGGCCCCGGCTGGTCCACGATCATCACCGGTGTCTGGCCCGACAAGCACCACGTCAAGGACAACGCCTTCACCGGCAACGCCTTCGCCCAGTACCCCGACTTCCTCACCCGGATCGAGACGGCGAAGCCCTCGCTCTCGACGTACGCCGTGGCCTCCTGGAACCCGGTCACGGACACGATCTTCTCCGCGAAGGTCGACACCCGGGTCTCCACCCCGGACGCCGAGTACGACACCGGCACCACGAGCAGGGCCGCCGCCGAACTGGCCGAAGGCAGCCGGGACGCGCTCTTCGTCCACCTCGACAACGTCGACCACGCGGGCCACAGCTACGGCGCCGCGAGCAGCCAGTACCTGGACGCGATCCACGGCGTCGACACCCAGGTGGGCCAACTGGTGGCAGCGGTACGGGGCCGGGCCACGTACGGCTCCGAGGACTGGCTCATCATGATCACCGCCGACCACGGGCACACCGACGCCGGCGGCCACGGCGGCTCCAGCGCCGCCGAGCGGCAGACCTTCCTCCTCGCGAGCGGCGGCGGCATCACCGCGGGCTCGACCCGCTACGACATCAAGATGCCGGACGTCGCGGTCTCCGCCCTCGCCCACCTGGGCATAGCCGTCGACCCGGCCTGGGGGCTCGACGGCCGGCCGCTCCAGCAGCCGGCCCCCGACGCCTTCGACGCCCTGCGCCCGCAGTTGCGGACCCGGGCCGACGAGACGGGGACCGGGGCCGCGGTCCTCGGCTTCACCCACACCCCGCCCGCCGGGTGGAGCATCGACAACAGCGCGATGGGCACCGGCGGCGTCACCGAATGGCGCGGCTGGGCCTTCACCACCGACGCGTTCTGGACCTCCGCCGAGCGCGGCCAGTGGCGCGAGAACAACGTCAGGGCGCGGAACGTCTTCGCGGTCGCCGACGGCGACGAATGGTCCGACAAGAGCCCCACGGGCACCTTCGACTCCACCCTGATCAGCCCCGCCTGGCCCGTCACCGGCGGCCGCACCGCCACCCTCGCCTACACCAGCCACTACCGGCAGGAGGCCCCGCAGAAGGGCGAGGTCCTCGTCTCCTACGACGGCGGCACACCCGTCACGGTCAAGACGTACACCGCGGACACCGTCTCGAAGGCCGAGTCCATCGGTCTCCGGGTGCCGGCCGGTGCCACCACCGCGCAGGTCCGGTTCCGGTACACCGGGGGCAACAACTGGTTCTGGGCGGTCGACGGTGTGAAGGTCACCTCCGGCTGATCCGAACGATCCGGGGCGTCGGAACCTCCTGCTTCGGCAACCTGGTTGTCCGCTGAGGGGGAGAGTGTCCGACGCCCCCGGTCAGACCAGCTCGACGAGGTCCGCGATCGAATCCACGACCCTGGTCGGCCGGTACGGGTAGCGCTCGATCTCGCCGCGGCTGGTCAGCCCGGTGAGCACCAGGAACGTCTCCATCCCTGCCTCCAGTCCAGCCAGCACGTCGGTGTCCATCCGGTCGCCGATCATGGCGGAGGTCTCGGAGTGAGCACCCAGCGTGTTTAGTGCACTGCGCATCATCAGCGGGTTCGGCTTGCCGACGAAGTACGGCTCCTTGCCCGTCGCTTTCGTGATCAATGCGGCAACAGAGCCGGTGGCAGGCAGCGCTCCCTCGGGCGAGGGTCCGGTGTTGTCGGGGTTGGTGGCAATGAAGCGTGCACCGTTGTTGATCAGCCGGATGGCCCTTGTCAGCGCCTCGAACGAGTAGGTTCGGGTCTCGCCCAAGATCACGAAATCGGGATCGGTGTCGGTCAGCACGTACCCGGCCTCGTGCAGAGCGGTGGTCAACCCCGCCTCACCGATCACGTAGGCCGTGCCGCCGGGGTGCTGGTTGTCCAGGAACTTCGCGGTGGCCAGGGCCGACGTCCAGATGTTCTCGACCGGCACTTCGAGGCCGATGCGGTTGAGCCGCATGTGCAGGTCCCGGGCCGTGTAGATCGAGTTGTTCGTCAGGACGAGGAACGGCTTCCCTGATTCCCGGAGCTTCTTTATGAAGGCGTCAGCTCCGGGAATCGGCACACCTTCGTGCAGCAGCACGCCGTCCATGTCGGTGAGCCACGATTCGATGGGCTTCTGGTCTGTCATGGGTGCGGCTCCTGCCGAACGAGGACTCACGGGGATGACCATGCTATTCACTCAGCCCTTCCGTGGCCCGGATGTCTCGCAGCACGGACTGCCTGCCGCACAGCGGGTTCGTCCCCCTGCGGCGTCGTGTCCGCGGCGGCGACAGAGCCACGGTTCGCGTTCGAGGGCGAAGCAGACAGTCTTGCTGCCGCCCGGGCCGTCGCCCAGCACGAGCTGTCGCTATGTCAAGGCTGCTTCCACACGATCTCGATGAGGTCCGGACGGAAGGCGCCGCGCTGGGCGCCGCCCTTGCCTGCCCCGCTGATCACCACAGCCTCGATGCTCCTCGTGATCTCTTGGCGCTTCATGTCCACGGTGTAGTTGCCCCATTCGCGGACGATGCGGACAGCCGCTGAGCCTGCTCGGGCAGATGCTGTGGACAGGGCCGATACGGTCTCCCTCACCTCCTGTTCCTTGATCTCCAGGCGGCTGATCTCACGGGCGAATTCGGCGAGAGAGAGCAGATCGTCGGCGCGGAGTTGTCTGGCCTCGGATTTGTCCGCCTCGATCTGCGCCAACAATCTTGTGGTCCGAGCCAGCTCGGGATCCTGTTCTTCGGCGGGCTGTACAGAACAAGTCTGCTTCTTCAGGTTGTCGAGGAGCGCCTTCTCCACGAGGTCCTCGACAGGCGGGCCGCTGCGGGCCAGCTTTCCGCATCCGCCGTGGGCCTTCGCGCACAGGTAGAAGTACCCGTGCTTCTCATAGGTGACGGTGCCCCGCGTGTACATGGCGGATTGCATTCCGTTCCCGCACTTCGCGCAGCGGGCGATGCCGGTCAGGAGTCGCTTGGTGACCGTGGAGCCGGCCTTGCGGCCCTTGCCCGTGTTCTTCCGGGCGTCCAGTACATCGACCAGTTCCCGCCATTCGGTGGGTGTGAAGATCGTTTCCCATTTCCCGACGATCGGCGTTCCGTCCGTTCGTTCGATGAGGTATTCGACCGGGTCCACACGACCGGACCTCTCGCGAACCTCCTGTGGGATATATGAGCGGTATCCGCACAGACGGGGGTTGCGCAGCACATACTTCACGCTGCTGTACCCGATCGACTTGCCGGCCCGGGTCTGAGGGCTGCGAACCCCGAGTTCCCGCCACTCCTGATGGATGGAGGCGATGGTTTTGCCGTTGACCACGTCTTGGCGGGCTTTCCGAAGGAGCTCGGCTTCCCGCTCATCGACACGCTGGAGGTCTTTCCAGCCGAAGGCGCGCTGCCCCGTGTGCGGCTTTCCTTCAGCTGCCTCGGCGAGCTTCTGGCGGGCGACGCGGCGAGCGGCGTCCGCGGAGAACTTATTGGCGATGGTCACGTAAATGCGAGCCTGAAAGCGCCCGTCGCCGGTCGTCAGGTCGTAATCACCCATGGTGGTCCCGAAGATCATCGGCCGACGGCTCTGCTCGTAGATGTCGATGAGGCGTTCGAGGTCGCGGGGCTGACGGGCGATGCGGTCGATGTTGTAGGCCAGGATGCCGCTGATCACGCCGTTCCGGAGGTCGAGGATCATCGCCTCGAAGTCCTCGCGGTTCACGTGACGCTTGTAGGCGGACGTGTCGTTGTCCTCGTAGATGCGGTGGATGTCCACGCGCTTGGCCTGGGCCAAGTGGTGCACGTCGTCGCGCTGGCGGATGACGCCCTCGCGGCCATCGCGGCCGTCACCGATCTGGCCGGTATCGGAGATGCGGGTGTATCCGCCTACTACGTGCATGCCTGCCCCGTCAGTGCCGTGTTCAAGGTGTTCCGGACAGCATATGTTTTATGTGTGCTTGCATGTGTGCGTACGTATTACTTTGAACCGCCGAGGTGATCCGGGCTGTCGAGGGGTCTCGCTCGTGACCGGTTCGGTCGCCGCCGCAGCGCCCCGATCCGGGTTCGGGATCGGGATAAGGGGTGTGCGGCGGGCACTCCACCGGCCCAGCGCCGCCGCCCCTGCGGATGCGGAAAGCCGCCGCACGCGTGAACCTTCCATAAGGAGGTTCACGATGCGTTCAATATCCATCACGTTCTGTGCCGTCGCAGTGGCCGCGGCGACCCTGATGCCCGCTTCCGTCGCACTGGCCAACTCCGATTCGGATCACGGGCAGGACTCGCGGTCCCGGGCCATGCTCTTCATCGCCCCGGCCTCGGCCGCCCCGGGCGACGAGGTCGACATGGAGATCGAGGGCTGCAAGGGCAAGGAGGCCAGGGGGAGCTCCGACGCCTTCGTCTCCGAGGCGCGCTTCTCGCCCGGTGAAGACAAGACGCTCTTCGGCCAGGCCCGGATCCGTTCCGACGCAGAGGCCGGCGACTACGACGTCCAGGCCGTCTGCAAGGACGACAAGCACACCAAGGTGTCCGCGGTCCTCACCGTCGTCCACCGCAGCCGGCCCATGCCGGTCGCCCCGGTCCGCGCGGGCGGCGGCGGCACCGCCGTGCTCGCCGACCAGGCCGCCCAGCAGGAGGGCCCCGGCACCGTCCACGCGGTGGTCGGTCTCGCTCTCGCCGCCGTCGCCGCCGTCGCGGTCGCGTTCCGCAGCGTGCGCCGCCGCCGCCCGGCCATCGACTGACATGTCCTCCTCGGACCACTCGGCGGGACACGGCAGGCTGCTCACCGGAGTGGCCTGGGCCGTACTCCTGCTGGGCCTGTGGGTCTGGGGTCGCGGCATGACCGACGGCTCCGGCATCGGCTCCGCCCCGACCACCGGCGACGTGGCAGCGGTCGGGCGCCCGCTCGGCGTACCGCTGCCCCCGGCGCACGACCCGATCGACGGGGTCGCGCCGCGCCGCGTGGACATTCCGTCGATCGGGATCCAGGCCCCCGTCGTCTCCAGAGGCCTGGACGCGGACGGGGCGATCACACCGCCGTCCTTCGACACGCCCCAGACGGTCGGCTGGTACGGCAGCGGCACCCGTCCCGGAGCCAAGGGGCCTGCGCTGTTCGTCGGCCATGTCGACACCGAGACCAAACCGGCCGTCTTCTACGGGCTCAGCGCGGCCCGCCCCGGCGCCGAGGTCGACGTGACCCGCACCGACGGCACCGTCGCCCAGTTCACCATCGACGACGTCCAGGTCTTCACCCGTGCGCGCTTCGACGCCCACAAGGCGTACGGCCCCCGCAAGGACGGCCGTGCGGAGCTCCGGCTGATCACCTGCGGCGGTACGTTCGACCGCGCCTCGCACTCGTACACCGCCAACGTGGTCGTCTCGGCGTACCTGACCGGCGAGAAGTCGGCCCAGAAGGCGGCGAAGGACGCGGAGAAGGAGAAGGGGACGACCGGGAAGGCGGGCGCCGCGAGCGGCGGCTGATCCCTGCGGTACCCGGCCCGGCCGGCCCCCCCCGGTTACCGGGCCCCGCCCGG
>NZ_JBHVWF010000066.1:0-40611 GCF_042882365.1 Streptomyces sp. NPDC058221
ACGCAGTGCTGTCCGGGGCCGGAGCCCGTCCGGTGGCTCAGCCGATCTCGATGAGCAGATCGCCTGCCTCGACCTGCTGGACCCGGCCGATCGCCAGGCGTCGCACGACCCCGGCGGACTGGGCGGTGATCGACGCCTCCATCTTCATCGCCTCGATGGTGGCGACGGTCTGACCGGCCGACACCGAGGCGCCCTCCTCCACCTGGAGGGTGACGACCCCGGCGAACGGCGCGGCGACATGGCCCTCGTTGCCGCGATCCGCCTTCTCGGCGGCCTTGACCTCGGTGGCTACGGCCTTGTCCCGCACCGACACCGGTCGCAACTGTCCGTTGAGCGTGGCCAGTACGCTGCGGAAACCGCGTTCGTCGGCCTCCGAGATGGCCTCCAGCTCGATCAGCAGCGTGACACCGGGGTCGAGCGTGACCGTGTGCTCGGTCTCCGTCTCAAGGCCGTACAGGAAGTCCCGGGTCGGCAGGACGGAGGTGTCGCCGTACGCCTCGCGGTGGGCCTCGAACTCCTTGGTCGGGCCGGGGAAGAGCAGCCGGTTCAGCGTCGCGCGCGGCGACTGCTGCAGACCTTCGCGGTCCTCGTCCGAGAGATGCGGGGCCTCGGCCTTCTCCGGGCGGCCCTGCAGCGCGCGGGTGCGGAACGGCTCGGGCCAGCCGCCCGGCGGGTCGCCCAGCTCACCGCGCAGAAAGCCGATCACGGAGTCCGGTACGTCGAACTTGCCGGGGTCGGACTCGAAGTCCGCCGCCTCGACGCCCGCGCCCACCAGATGCAGCGCCAGGTCGCCGACCACCTTGGACGACGGCGTCACCTTCACCAGCCGGCCCAGCATCCGGTCGGCCGCGGCGTAGCAGTCCTCGATGAGTTCGAAGCGGTCGCCCAGGCCCAGCGCGATGGCCTGCTGGCGCAGGTTGGACAGCTGCCCGCCGGGGATCTCGTGGTGGTAGATCCGGCCGGTCGGCGAGGCCAGCCCGGACTCGAACGGGGCGTAGACCTTCCGGGTCGCCTCCCAGTACGGCTCCAGGTCGCCGACGGCCTGCAGTGAGAGGCCCGTCGCGCGGTCGGTGTGGTCGGTGGCGGCGACCAGCGCGGACAGCGAGGGCTGGCTGGTCGTACCGGACATGGAGGCGACTGCCGCGTCCACCGCGTCGACTCCCGCGTCGATGGCGGCGATCAGCGTGGCCAGCTGCCCGCCGGGGGTGTCGTGGGTGTGCAGGTGGACCGGCAGGTCGAACCGCTCGCGCAAGGCGGTGACCAGGGTGCGCGCGGCCGGCGGACGCAGCAGCCCGGCCATGTCCTTGATGGCGAGGACGTGGGCGCCCGCGTCCACGATCTGCTCGGCGAGACGCAGGTAGTAGTCCAGCGTGTACAGGCTCTCGCCGGGGTCGGAGAGGTCGGCGGTGTAGCAGAGCGCCACCTCGGCGACCGAGGTGCCCGTCGCGCGCACGGCGTCGATCGCCGGGCGCATCTGGGACACGTCGTTGAGGGCGTCGAAGATCCGGAAGATGTCCATTCCGGCGTTGGCCGCCTCGGCGACGAAGGCCTCGGTGACCTCGGTCGGGTAGGGCGTGTAGCCGACCGTGTTGCGGCCGCGCAGCAGCATCTGGGTGCAGATGTTGGGCACGGCCTCCCGGATCTTCACGAGCCGCTCCCACGGGTCCTCGGCCAGGAAGCGCAGTGCCACGTCGTAGGTGGCGCCGCCCCAGCACTCGAGGCTCAGCAGCTCGGGGGCGGTCCGGGCGACGTGCGGTGCGACGGCGAGCAGGTCGCGCGTCCGTACCCGGGTGGCGAGCAGCGACTGATGGGCGTCGCGGAACGTCGTGTCGGTGACGGCGACGGCGGACCGGGCGCGCAGCTCGGCGGCGAAGGCCTCCGGCCCGAGGGCAGCCAGTCGCTGCCGCGACCCGGCCGGCGGCGTCCCCGTCGGAAGGACAGGCAGCTTGTCCGCCGGGTCGATCACGGCGGGGCGGGGCCCGTAGGGGCGGTTGACGGTGGTCTCGGCGAGATAGCCCAGCATGCGGCTGCCGCGGTCGGCCGACGGACGGGCCCGGATCAGCTCCGGGTGCTCCTCGATGAAACTCGTCGTGATGTGTCCGGCCCGGAAGTCCGGCTGGTCCAGCACGGCGCCCAGGAAGGGCAGGTTGGTCGCCACGCCGCGGATGCGGAACTCCGCGATGGCCCGGCGGGCCCGTCGGGCCGCGTTGGTGAAGTCGTGCCCGTGGCAGGTGAGCTTGACCAGCATGGAGTCGAAGTGGGCGGACACCTCCGCGCCGGTGTGGACGGTGCCGCCGTCCAGCCGGACTCCGGGACCGCCGGGGGAGCGGTAGGCGGAGATGGTGCCGGTGTCCGGCCGGAAGCCGTTGGCCGGGTCCTCCGTCGTGATGCGGCACTGCATCGCGGTGCCGTTGAGCGTGATGTCGTCCTGGGAGAGGTTCAGTTCGGGCAGCGTCATGCCTGCGGCGATCCGGAGCTGCGCGATCACCAGGTCGCGGCCGGTGACCTGTTCGGTCACGGTGTGCTCGACCTGGATGCGCGGGTTCATCTCGATGAAGACGTGGTTGCCGCGTTCGTCGACGAGGAACTCGACGGTGCCCGCGTTCACGTAACCGATGTGGCGCGCGAAGGCGACGGCGTCGGCGCAGATCCGGTCCCGCAGGGCCGGGTCGAGGTTCGGGGCCGGCGCGATCTCGACGACCTTCTGGTGGCGGCGCTGCAACGAGCAGTCCCGCTCGTAGAGATGCACCACATTGCCGTCGGCGTCGGCGAGGATCTGCACCTCGATATGGCGGGGGTTGATCACCGCCTGCTCCAGGAAGACGGTCGCGTCACCGAACGAGGACCGGGCCTCGCGCATCGCCGCGTCGATGGCCTCGCGCAGCTCTGCCGGCTCGGCGACCCGGCGCATGCCGCGGCCGCCGCCGCCCGCGACGGCCTTGACGAAGACCGGGAAGCCGATGTCACCGGAGGCGGCGACGAGTGCGTCCACGTCCTCCGAGGGGGCGGAGGACTTCAGCACCGGTACGCCGGCCTCGTGGGCGGCGGCGACGGCACGGGACTTGTTCCCGGTCAGGTTGAGCACCGCCGCCGGCGGTCCGACGAAGGTGATGCCGGCCTCGGTGCACGCGGCGGCCAGGTCCGGGTTCTCCGACAGGAAGCCGTAGCCCGGGTAGATCGCGTCGGCGCCCGCCTTCCGGGCGGCCTCGATGACCTCGTCGACCGAGAGATAGGCCCGCACGGGATGTCCGGGCTCCCCGATCCGGTAGGCCTCGTCGGCCTTGGCCCGGTGCAGGGAGTTGCGGTCCTCGTGGGGAAACACGGCCACCGTGGAGATTCCGAGCTCGAACGCCGCGCGAAACGCGCGGATCGCGATCTCCCCACGGTTGGCGACCAATACCTTGTCGAACATCAAACTCCCCAGTCGTGTCACGAGCGCGTGGCGTCAGGACGGGCGATGTCGCACGGATACGCCGGCCGGCGTCCCGCGGTCACTCGGCGGTGGCGAAGTGCTCCGTGGTTTCTCGGGTCCGAAGCGTTCGACACCGTACCGGAGACCTACCCAGAGATCGCGGACACACGAGATGGCCTGCGTCACGTACCGCGCACCCGTGTTTTTCCGGTTCATGGCGGTTCGTCGGCCGCCCGTCGGCCTTCCGTCGGCGAAAAACAGCACGTGCGCATGTCTTCACTGGACTCGGGGGGCGCTGTTACATTCCGGAAAACAAGAATTCATTTCAGTCTGCGGCTGGAGGCTCCCATGACGGCTGTCCATGATGCTCCCCACGTACATGTGCCGGGTCGCGAGCTGCCACCGTCGATGGTCGAGCGGGTAACGCTGATCATGGACGTCTTCGAGAGCCGGGCAGTCCGGCTGTCCCTGGAGGAAGTCGCCCGGTCCACGCATCTGCCCAGGTCGACGGCGCACCGGATCCTCGACCAGCTGGTGCGGCTGCGCTGGCTCGAACACACCGGCCACGGCTACGGGCTCGGGCGCCGCGCCCTCGGCTTCGGCGGCGGGGACGGCGCGCACGGCAGGATCCGTGAGGCTGCCGCAGCCCGGCTGCACCACCTGCAGATACAGACCGGCCTCGTCGTCCATCTGGCCGTGCTGGACGGGGCCGAGGTGCACTACCTGGACAAGGTGGGCGGCCGGTTCGCCGCAGCCGTCCCCTCCCGCGTCGGCGGCCGGGCCCCCGCCCATTCGACCGCGCTCGGCAAGGCCATGCTGGCGTGGCTCGAACCGGAGGACGTCGAGGCCAGGGCGGCCGGTGCCATCGGCCGGCTGACCCAGCACACCATCTCCGACCTGGGCACCCTGCACCAGGAACTCAACCGCATCCGGCGCCGCCACGGCCTCGCCTTCGAACGCGGCGAGTGCTTCCCGGACATCGCCTGTGTCGCCGCAGCGGTCCGCGGCCCCGAGGGGCCGGCCGCAGCGATCTCCCTCGCGGGAGACGCCGGCTCCCCGCTGGAGAAGGTGGCGCCGCTGGTGGTGGACGCGGCCCGGCAGGTGTCGAGCGACCTGTTCCCCGAGCGGGACACGGCGGTCAGGCCGGTGCGCCGGCCCGCGGCCGTACCGGAGGAGACATGGTCCCCGCAGGCCATGGACCGTCTGCTCGCCGCGGGGCAGTACGGCGACTGGCAGTAGAGAAGGGCGCGGCGCACCGGCCGCCGGGCGTACGACGGAGCCCCGTTGCGCTTCGCGTCTCAGCGGCCACCCGGCAGCCTCTCAGCCCCAGTGGTCGCCCCAGCCCCAGGGCCCGGGCGCCGCCGCCGGGCTCCCGACGCCGAAGCCGCCGCGGAAGAAGAGCATCGGCCGGCCGTCGGTGACGGTCTCCAGGGCGAGGACCCGGCCCACCACCACGTCGTGGTCGCCCGCACCGTGCACGTCGTATACGTCCGCGTGCACCCGGGCCAGCACGCCGGGCAGTGACGGCGTCCCCCAACGGGAGACCTCCCAGTCCAGCCCCTCGAACTTGCGGCCCCTGCCCGACCCGAACCGGCCGCAGAGATCCGTCTGTTCCTCCGCCAGGATGTTCACGGCGAACCGCCCCGACTCCCGGATCCTCGGCCAGGTGCGTCCCCTGTGGTCCGCGCAGAACAGGACCAGGGCCGGTTCGAGCGAGACCGAGGCGAACGACTGACAGGCGAAACCGGCCGGAACGCCGTCCTGGCCGGTGCCCGTCACCACCGTGACCCCGGAGGCGAAGTCCCCCATGGTGCGCCGCATCCGCAGGGCGGTCGGCTCCGTCTCCTCGCATGTCTCCGGCGCGGACAGGGACTCTGCGGTCATGGGGTGCACCTCTGGGGGACGGGTCGGTGGTCTGTCCGGGACCGGGCAGGGGGCTGAAGCTAGGGCACCCGCCCGGAGCGCCGGGAAGGTGTTCCCGATCAGTGGAACGACGCCGGTCACGGGCCGCCGGAAGCCCCCGGCAGCCCCGGGAACGCGGACATCCCGCTGACCGAGACGTCCGCCGCGCGGTCCCGCGCACCGTGGTTACCGTCCAGGAACCGTTTACACGGCACTCATGGACCACCCACGGCCGGCGAGCGTCCGGGCCCGTCGGGACATCAGGTCCACCGCATACCGAGGCCAACCGAGGCAGGGATGATGACGGAGCTGAGCCACGACTCCACATTGCGCGAACTCGCCACTGATCAGGGTGTGTTGCGCTACCACGAGGCCGGAGACGGGCCGCCCCTGCTCCTGTTGCA
This sequence comes from Streptomyces sp. NPDC058221, assembly GCF_042882365.1. Taxonomy (NCBI): domain Bacteria; kingdom Bacillati; phylum Actinomycetota; class Actinomycetes; order Kitasatosporales; family Streptomycetaceae; genus Streptomyces; species Streptomyces sp. NPDC058221. The sequence goes on from NZ_JBHVWF010000066.1 coordinate 5,719, forward strand.
CGGATCCGGCCCCGGGGTCACGGGCTGGCGCAACTACCGGCACAACCTGGGCGCGTTCGCCGAGCACTTCCGCTGCCTCGTCCTGGAGTTCCCCGGATTCGGGGTCAGCGACCCGGCCGGCGGCCACCCCATGGTGACGGCGGCCTCGTCCGTGACCCGCTTCCTGGACGGGCTCGGGCTGGACCGGGTCGACATCATCGGCAACTCGATGGGCGGCATCGTCGGCACCCGGTTCGCCCTCGCCGCCCCCGACCGGGTGCGCCGCCTGGTGACGATCGGCGGCATCGGCCGGAACCTGTACAGCCCCGGGCCCGGCGAAGGCATCAGGCTGCTCACCGAGTTCACCGACTCCCCGTCCCGCGAGCGACTGGTCCGCTGGCTGAACTCCATGGTGTACGACCGGTCCCTGGTGACCGAGGAGCTCATCGAGGAGCGGTGGGCCCAGGCCACCGACCCGGAGACTCTCGCCGCCGCCCGCCGGATGTACGGCAGCGAGGCGTTCGCGGCCGGTGCCGCCGCCGCTGCCGCGTCCGACGAGGCCCCGTACTGGGCCCTGCTTCACCGTCTCCGGGCGAAGACCCTGCTCACCTGGGGCCGTGACGACCGGGTCAGTCCTGTCGACATGTCGATCCTGCCGATGCGTACCATTCCGGACGCGGAGCTGCACGTGTTTCCCGACTGCGGGCACTGGGTGATGATCGAACAGAAGGCCGCCTGGGAGAGTGCCGTTCTCGCCTTCCTCACCCGCAAGGACGCGGCGTGAGCGCCGAGGCCCGGGGCGCCTGGGACGAGGAGTTCGACTTCGTCGTGGTCGGCAGTGGCGGAGGCGGCATGGCCGCCGCGCTGACCGCCGCGGACAGCGGTCTGACCACCGTCGTGGTCGAGAAGGGCCAGAAGTACGGCGGCTCGACCGGCATCTCCGGCGGCGGCATCTGGATCCCCAACAACCCCACCCTGCGGGCCAAGGGCCATGACGACAGCCCCGCCTCCATCCGCCAGTACCTCGACCGGCTCACCGGCAGCCGGGTGCCGGGGGCGCGTCTCGACGCGTTCGTCGGGCAGGGGCCGGCCGCGATGGAACTGCTCGGCAGGAGCCGCTGGATGCGGTTCTTCTGGGTCAAGGGCTACGCCGACTACCACCCCGAGTACGAGGGCGGCCGCCCGCTCGGCCGCTCCATCGAGGCGCTGCCCTTCGACACCCGCAAGCTCGGGGAGGACGAGAAGCACCAGCGCCCCAACAGCCTCAAGGGCCCCCTCGGTCTGTGGATCACCGCCAAGGACTACCGGGACCTCGCCATGGTCAAGCGGACCTGGCGCGGACGCCGGGCCTCCCTGACCGCCGCCTGGCGGGTGTCGTCCAACATGATCCGCCGCCGCCACATGGCGACCGGCGGCCGGGCGCTGGTCGCGCGGCTGCGCATGGCTCTCAAGGACGCCGGCATCCCCCTGTGGCTCAGGAGCCCGATGACCGAACTCGTCACCGACCCGAGCGGCAAGGTCCTCGGCATCGTCGTCGAGCGTGACGGGAAGGCCGTGCGTGTCGGCGCCCGGCACGGTGTCCTCCTGGCCACCGGCGGGTTCGACCACAACCGTGAGATGCGCGAGAAGTACCTGCCGGAGGGCGGCCGGGACATCCACACCGCCGGAGTCGCCGAGAACGTCGGCGACGGCATCACCGCCGGTGAGGCCCTCGGCGCGGCCCTCGACTTCATGGACGACGCCTGGTGGATGCCGTCCGTGCACCATCCGGCCGGCGCGACGATCCCACTGGTCTCCGAACGGTGCATCCCCCCGTCGGTGATCGTCTCCGGCAACGGCCGGCGCTTCACCAACGAGTCTTCGCCCTACGTCAACTTCGTCCACGACCAGCTCGAAGGCGGGCACACGCCGGCATGGTTCGTGATGGACTCCAAGGCCCGCGCCCGCTACCCCTTCGCCCAGATACTGCCCGGCATGCCGTTCCCGAAGGCGTTCTACGAGAACGGCACCGTGCACCGCGCCGACAGCATCACGGAGCTGGCCCGCAGGATCGGCGTACCCGAGGACGAGCTCGCCGGCACCGTCGAACGGTTCAACGGCTTCGCCAGGTCCGGCAAGGACCCCGAATTCGGGCGTGGCGACAGCGCCTACGACCGCTACTACGGCGACCCGACGCTGAAGAACCCCAACCTCGACGAGCTCGACAAGGCCCCGTACTACGCGGTCCGGATCGAGGTCGGCGACCTCGGTACCAAGGGCGGCCTCGTCTGCGACGAGCACAGCCAGGTGCTGCGCGAGGACGGCTCCGCCATCGCCGGTCTGTACGCCACCGGCAACACCTCCGCATCCGTGATGGGCAACGAGTACGCGGGACCGGGCGCCACCATCGGCCCGTCCATCGTGTTCGGCTACATCGCGGCCAGGCACGCGGCCGCCGCCCGCGCGACGCGGTCCCGGCAGACGGGCACCACCGGAGGCCCGTCGTGAGACCCGCTCCGCTGACCGTGCGCGTCGTCGAGGTCATCCGCGAGACCGCCGACGCGCACTCGCTGGTGCTGGAGCCCACCGAGGGGCAGCAGGACAGTTTCGGCTACGCACCGGGCCAGTTCCTCACCGTCAGAGTGCCGACCGAGCGCCCCGGCGGGGCCGCCCGGTGCTACTCGCTGTGCAGTTCCCCGGTGCGCGACCGGCATCTGAAGGTCACGGTCAAGCGCACCGAGGGAGGCTATGCCTCGAACTGGATCTGCGACCACGTCACCGAGGGCGACACACTGGAGGTGCTGCGGCCCGCGGGCACCTTCACCCCCAGCTCGCTCGAAGGCGACTTCCTGCTGCTCGCCGCCGGCAGCGGAATCACCCCGGTGATGTCGGTCCTGACGTCCGTCCTGCACGCGGGCAGCGGCACGGTCACCCTCGTCTACGCCAACCGCGACGAGCGGTCCGTGATCTTCCGGGACGAACTGACCGCACTGGCACAGGAGTACGGCGACCGCCTCGTCGTTCTGCACTGGCTGGAGTCCGTCCAGGGCCGGCCCACCGCGGCCGGGCTGCGGGCGCTGGCGGGTCCGTACACAGGGCGCCCTGCCTTCGTCTGCGGGCCCGGGCCCTTCATGGATCTGGCCACCGGTGTGCTCGGCGGCCTCGGCGTGCCGCCGCACCTGATCACGGTGGAGCGGTTCACCTCGCTGTCCGGCGACCCCTTCGCCGAGCGCGAGCCGGCCCCGGAGCAGGACGCCTCCACACCCGTCAGCACGGCCGAGGTCGAACTGGACGGGACGCACCGCACCGTCGACTGGCCGCGGAACACACCCCTGCTGGACGTACTGCTCGCCGCCGGACTGGACGCCCCCTACTCCTGTCGCGAGGGCAGCTGCAGCGCCTGTGCCTGTGTCCTTCTCAAGGGGGAGGTGGCCATGGAACGCAACGAGGTGCTCGACGCGCAGGACCTCGCCGACGGGCTGATCCTCGCCTGCCAGGCCCGCCCGGTCAGCGACCGGCTGCACATCACCTACGACGGCTGACCACCGCACCCCCGACCGCTCCCCGTACCCACTCGACCCGGATGAGGTTCGAACCGTGACCAAGGCGACCGCCGCGATCGTCGGATCCGGCAACATCGGCACCGACCTGATGTACAAACTCCTGCGCTCCCAGTCCATCGAGCCGCGCTGGATGATCGGCATCGACGCCGAGAGCCCCGGCCTCAAGCGCGCCGCGGACCACGGCCTGCACACGAGCGCCGACGGCGTCGACGCCCTGCTCTCCCGCAAGGAGCGGCCCGACCTCGTCTTCGAGGCCACGTCCGCGTACGTCCACCGGGCCAACGCCCCCAAGTACGCCGAACTGGGCATCCGGGCCATCGACCTGACGCCGGCCGCGATCGGCCCGGCCGTCGTGCCCGCAGTCAACCTCGGTGACCACCTGGACGCGCCGAACGTCTCCCTCATCACCTGTGGCGGACAGGCCACCATCCCGATCGTGCACGCCGTCTCCCGGGTCACCGAGGTCGCCTACGCGGAGATCGTCGCGAGCGTCGCCTCACCGTCCGCCGGGCCCGGCACCCGCGCCAACATCGACGAGTTCACGCTCACCACCGGCCGGGGCATCGAGACGATCGGCGGTGCAGCCCGGGGCAAGGCCATCATCATCCTCAACCCGGCCGAGCCGCCGATGCTGATGCAGGACACCGTCTTCTGCGCCGTCCCCGCCGACGTCGACCGGGACGCCGTCGTCGCCTCGGTCCACGAGACCGTCGCCGCCGTCGCAGCGTACGTGCCCGGCTACCGGCTGCGCACCGAGCCGCAGTTCGACGAACCGACCACGGTCAGCGGCGGGTTCGCCCGGGTCGCGGTGTTCATCGAGGTGGAGGGCGCGGGCGACTTCCTGCCGCCGTACTCCGGGAACCTCGACATCATGACCGCCGCCGCCACCCGGGTCGGCGAGGGCTTCGCCCAGCGGATCACCGCCCGTCGCGCCGGCGCCTGATCCCCGCTCACCGAGGAGTACACGAGCCATGCCCTACAGCCCCGAGCTGGACATCCGCGTCACCGACTCGTCCCTGCGGGACGGTTCGCACGCAAAGCAGCACCAGTTCACCGTCGACCACGTCACGTCGATCGTCGCCGCCCTCGACGCCGCGGGTGTGCCCGTCATCGAGGTCACCCACGGAGACGGCCTCGGCGGGTCCTCCTTCAACTACGGCTTCAGCCACACCCCCGAGCAGGAGCTCATCAAGGCCGCGGTGAAGACCGCGCGACACGCGAAGATCGCGTTCCTGATGCTGCCCGGCCTCGGCCTCCAGGACGACATCCGCGAGGCCGCCGACAACGGTGCCTCGATCTGCCGGATCGCCACGCACTGCACCGAGGCCGACATCTCCGTCCAGCACTTCGGCCTCGCCCGCGAACTGGGCCTGGAGACCGTCGGTTTCCTGATGATGTCGCACAGCAGCCCGCCCGAGGCCCTGGCGCGGCAGGCCCGCATCATGGCCGACGCCGGCTGCCAGTGCGTCTATGTGGTCGACTCGGCGGGCGCCCTCGTCATGGAGGAGACCGGCGACCGCATCGCCGCCCTCGTCGCCGAACTCGGCGACGACGCCCAGGTCGGTTTCCACGGCCACGAGAACCTGGGTCTCGGCGTCGCCAACTCGGTGCTCGCGGTGCGTGCCGGGGCCACCCAGATCGACGGATCGACCCGCCGGTTCGGAGCGGGCGCGGGCAACACACCCGTCGAGGGCTTCGCCGCTGTCGCCGAGAAGCTCGGCATCCGTACCGGCATCGACGTACTGAAGATCATCGACGCGGCCGAGGACGTGGTCCGGCCCGTCATGGACGGTGAGTGCCTGCTCGACCGGCTCTCCCTGACGATGGGATACGCGGGCGTCTACTCCAGCTTCCTGAAGCACGCCGCCCGCCAGGCCGCCACGTACCGGGTGTCCGGCGCGGAGATCCTCATGGAGGCCGGCCGCCGCAAGCTCGTCGGCGGCCAGGAGGACCAGCTCATCGAGATCGCGGTCGCCCTCGCGGCGAAGAACGGTGCCACGGCCGCCGCCCAGAACTCCCCCGGAAAGTGAGAACTGCCATGTCCAATCCGGTACTCGACGCCGTCGAGGCGCGGGCCGACGAGATCCGCGCCCTGGGTCCCGCCAACGAGGCGCTCGGCAGGCTCGACGACCAGGCGGCGAAGATCCTTCGGGACGTCGGGGCGATCCGCATGCTTCAGCCGAAGACCCACGGCGGCCTCGAACTGCATCCGCGCGAGTTCGCCGAGACCGTCATGAGGATCGCCTCCCTCGACGGGGCCACGGGCTGGGTCGCCGGCGTCGTCGGTGTCCACCCGTGGGAGATGGCGATGGCCGATCCGCGGGTCCAGGAGGAGATCTGGGGCGAGGACCCCGACACCTGGATCGCCTCGCCCTACGCGCCGATGGGCCTGCTCAGGCCGGTCGACGGCGGCTATGTCTTCAACGGCCGCTGGCAGTTCTCCTCCGGTACCGACCACTGCCGGTGGATCTTCCTCGGCGGCTTCCTCGCCGACGGCGACGGGAACAGGACCAGCCCCCCGCAGTCCGTGCACGTCATCCTGCCCCGCGCCGACTACGAGATCGTCGACGACTCGTGGGACGTGGTCGGACTGCGCGGCACCGGCAGCAAGGACGTCATCGTCAAGGACGCCTTCGTTCCGGCCTACCGGGTCATCGAGTACGCCAAGGTGGTGGACGGCTCCCTGGCCGCCGAGTCCGGGCTGGCCAACCCCGCCTACCGGCTGCCGTTCTCGGCCGCGTTCCCGCTCGGCATCACCGCCGCCGTGATCGGGATCTGCGAGGGCGCCCTCGCCCACCACCTCGACTACCAGCGCAGCCGGGTGCAGATCACCGGTCAGGCGGTGAAGGACGATCCGTACGTCCTCTACGCCATCAGCGACGCAGCGGCCGAGATCGCGGCATCCCGCGCGGCGCTGCTGGACAACATCTGCCGGCTCCACGACGCCGTCGAGGCCGGACAGGAGATCAGTTTCGAGCGACGGGCCGTGGGCCGGCGCACCCAGGCGGCGGCCGCCTGGCGCGCGGTCCGAGCAGTCGACGAGATCGTCGCCCGCTCCGGAGGCAACGCGATGCGGCTGGACAACCCGATCCAGCGCTTCTGGCGCGACGCGCACACCGGCCTCGCGCACGCCATCCATGTGCCGGGCTCGGTCTTCCACGCCTCGGCCCTGACCGAGATCGGCATCGAGCCGCCGCACGGCCCGATGCGCTCCATGATCTAGAGCGCCCGGCCCGCCGCCTTCTCCCTCACATCAGCCGGCTCAGAGAGGAACACCCATGACACAGATCCGCGGACTCGGATACCTCCGGGTCCAGACCCGTGACATCGCCCGCTGGCGTGAACTCGCCGTGGACGCCCTCGGATTCGCCGAGGGGACGGGGCCGGACCCCGACGGTCTGTACCTGCGTATGGACGAGCGGCGCTCCCGGCTCGTCGTCCTGCCGGGCGACAGCGACCGGGTGCTGTCGATCGGCTGGGAGGTGCGGGACCAGTTCGCCCTCGCCGCCGTCGGCCGCGCCGTCGAGGCCTCCGGAACGGCGGTGAAGCCGCTCGGCCGGGAGGAGGCGGACAACCGGGGCGTGGAGCAGGGCATCGTCTTCGAGGACCCGGCCGGCGTGCCTGTCGAGGTGTTCTTCGCTCCGATCCTCGACCACAGCCCGGTGCTGACCGGGCTCGGCCAGCGATTCGTCACGGACGGCCAGGGGATGGGACACGTCGTCCTGCCCACCACCAGCCCGGACGACACGGTCGCCTTCTACACGGAGGTGCTCGGCTTCCTGCCCCGCGGCTCCATTCGGCTCGGCGGCGGGAAGCCGTCCGACGGCCCGGCCCGCCGGGTGCGCTTCATGGGGGTCAACGAGCGCCACCACAGCCTCGCCGTCTGCCCCGCCCCGCACGGCGAGGAGCCCGGACTCGTCCATCTCATGGTGGAGGTGGACACCCTGGACGCGGTGGGCCGTGCCCTCGACAACGTGACCCGGCAAGGATTCTCCCTCTCCTCCACGCTGGGCCGGCACACCAACGACAAGATGGTCTCGTTCTACGTCCGGGCGCCGGGCGGCTGGGACATCGAGTACGGCTGCGAAGGGATGCGCGTCGACGAGACGCACTACACGGCCGAAGAGATCACCGCCGACAGCTACTGGGGCCACGACTGGTCCGGATCCGAGCCGCTGGCCGCCTTCGTCCCGCCCGGGCCGGCCGCATGAGCACCACCCGGCAGGTGACACCCGTCCCCGCCAGGACCGTCGGCCACTACGACGGGGAGGCCGACGTGCTGGTCGTCGGCTTCGGATGCGCGGGTGCCGCCGCCGCGTACGAGGCGGCGGTGGCGGGTGCCGACGTCCTCGTACTGGAGAGGGCCGGGGGGCCCGGCGGGTCCTCCGCCCTGTCGGGTGGCGAGCTGTATCTCGGCGGTGGTACGCCGGTGCAGCGGGCGTGCGGCTTCGAGGACAGCGCGGACGACATGTTCGCCTATCTCGTTGCCGCGCTCGGGCCACATGCTGACGAGGAGAAGCTGCGGCTGTACTGCGAGGGCAGTGCCGGCCACTTCCAGTGGTTCGTGGACCGGGGGCTGACCTTCGAGTCGACCCTGTGGGACGCGCCGACCTGGATGCCGACCACCAAGGACGGGCTGATGTGGCTGGGCGAGAACGCCTGGCCGTACAACGAGATCGCCCGGCCCGCACCGCGCGGGCACCGCTGTGCGACCGACGGCTTCGGCGGCTGGCTGGTGATGGAGAAGCTCGTCGGCGCGGCCCGGGAGGCAGGCGCCGCCGTGCACGCCGACACCCTGGCCACCGCGCTGATCGTGGACGACGACGGCCGGGTCGTCGGGGTCACCGCACGCCGGCACGGCCAGGACCTCGCGTTCCGGTCCCGCAAGGGGGTCGTGCTGACCACCGGCGGGTTCGCCGACAACGAGGAGATGCTCGCCGACCACGCCCCGCACCTCATCGGCCACGACAAGGTCAGCGACGGTCTGGACGACGGCAGCGGCATCCGGATGGCCGCCGCGCTGGGCGCCGCCACCCGGCGGATGGGTGTGGTCGAGCTGGCCCTGACCGCGCTGCCCGCGATGGTCACCCGGGGCATGCTGGTCAACGCCCACGGCCGGCGCTTCATCAACGAGGACGTCTACCCCGGCCTGTTCAGCGTGGCGGCTGTGCTGACGCAGCCCGCCCCCTACTGGGTGATCATCGACGAGGAGGGGTACGAGGCGATTCCGGAGGCCGAGCGCTGGGGCGTGGTGCCGCGGTTCGTCACGGAGACCCTGGCGGAGCTGGAGAGCGAACTCGGGATGCCCGAGGGCGCCCTGGAGTCCACCGTCGGCACGTACAACACACACGCGGCGGGCGGACAGGACCCGTACTTCCACAAGGATCCTCGCTGGCTGCGGCCGCTGACGGGGCCGTTCGCCGCGGTCGACCCGCGGGCCGGCTTCCACCGGGGCGGCCGCCCCGCCGCGGGCGCCGGAACGGGCGCTGCGGGGTTCACCCTGGGCGGGCTGCACACCACCGTGGACGGTGCGGTGCTCGACGTGTCCGGCCACCCGGTTCCCGGGCTGTTCGCCGCGGGGCGGGCCGCCTCCGGCATCCACGGCGAGGGGTACGTCAGCGGTACCTCGCTCGGTGACGGGACGTTCTTCGGGCGGCGCGCGGGAGTGGCCGCGGCGGGCGGCGCCTGAGCCCGGGCACGAAGGAGGCCGGGTACGCGTACCCGGCCTCCTTCGACGTGCTTCAGAGGGGTCGGCCGCCGGGCGCCGGCCCGTCCGCGTGGTCGCCCACGAGCTCGACCGTGCCCCGCACCGCGGCCTCACGGATCGTCTCCCGCAGCGATCCGCAGCCCTCGAAGGCCGCGCCGGACCCGTCGGCCCGGTCGCGCTCCGCGCAGAGGGCCATCGCCCGGCGGTCCCACTGGACACTCGTCTGCTGCCAGCTGCTCTTGCGTACGAGCACCCGCGCTGCGCACCGGTCGCACGCCAGGGGCCGCATGGGTGCGCTGTCTGTGAGCCGGTTGTCGGCCCGCATCAGACCGGCCTGCCCTCGGCGGCGGCAGCCTTGCGGGCGAGGTTGGCGTCGACCTCCTTCTGCCACGCCTCGACGGGCCGCGTGGTGTCCAGCTCGAACTCGAAGCGGTCGGTCATCTCCGGCTTCACATCGGCCACATCCACGTAGAACTGCTCGTACCAGCGCCGCAGTTGATAGACCGGGCCGTCCTCCTCGCAGAGCAGGGGGTTGTCGATCCGTGCCTTGCTCTGCCAGATCTCGACATCCTGCTCGAAGCCGAGCTTGATGAACTGGGCCATTCCCGCGGCGAGATCGTCGGCCTGGCTTCCCTCCATCGACGGCGAGCGCTTCACGACGATGCCGTACTGCAGCACGAACCGGTTGGCGTCGACCGGGTAGTGACAGTTGATCAGAACTACCTGCTGGTCGCCGGCTTCGAACTGGTACGTCAGGTCGTCGATCATGAACGACGGGCCGTGGTACGCGGCGATCGAGTTGCTGCCGGTGGTCCTGGGCTTGTCGCCCTGTTCCTGGGGGCGGGCGTCGGGGCGGCCGGTCGCCTGCATGTGCTGGGTGGCGGTGTGGCCCTCGAAGACGTTCTTGAAGAACGTGGGGAACGAGTAGTGGACGTAGAAGAAGTGGGCCATGTCCACGACGTTGTCGACGACTTCGCGGCAGTTGGCGTCGATGGTCGTCTCGTACCAGAGCCAGTCGGTCCACTCGTCGCTCGTGGCGCCCTCGATCCGGGGGACGGTCACGTCCGCGGGCGGGGGATTGCCCTCCGGGTCGTTCCAGACGAAGAGCATGCCGTCCTGGTCCAGCGTAGGCCAGGATGCCGTGCGGGCGCGTAGCGGCACCCGCCTGGAGTACGGGATCTGCTTGCAGCGGCCGTCACCGCCCCAGCGCCAGTCGTGGAACGGACAGGCGACCTCGTCGCCCTTGACGCTGCCCTGTGAGAGGTCCCCGCCCATGTGCCGGCAGTAGGCGTCCAGCACGCTGAGTGTGCCGTTCCCGGCCTGGAAGACCACGAGCTTCTGGCCGAACGCCTGCACCGAATGGGGCTTGCCGTCCTTGTACTTCTCCGCGAGGCCCAGGCAGTGCCAGCCGCGCGCGAAGCGTGTGGGTGCCGCTGCGGCTTCGATGGCCCTGACGTCGTCGGGTGCTGACTCGACTGCGCTCACGTTCTCTCATCCCCTTAAGGACGCATGGTTTCCAGGTTCCCGGACGGTAGGCCCGGAGGCAGGCGCCCGGCCGGGGGAGTCCCACTGACCGGAACCGGCCCCCGGAGGCCCGTCGAGGGCCGGTCCCGGTCGGTGGGACTGAGGTTTCGCGGTGCGGTCGGCCGTGCGTACGGTCGCCGGTTCGTCCACCGGAAGACATGGCGAAGGAGCCCTTGATGAATCGATTCGACGGCGTGAAGGTCCTGCTCACCGGGGCGGGCTCGGGCATCGGGCGGGCCACGGCGCTGCGCCTGGTGTCCGAGGGGGCGGCCGTGTTCGGCGTCGACCTGTCGCACGACGGCCTGGCGGAGACCGCGGCGGCGGCCGGGCCGGGGCGGATCGTGACCCACGTCGCCGACGTCTCGGACGAGGATGCGGTGGTCGGATGCGTACGGGCCGCCGCCGAGGGCCTCGGTGGCATCGACGTCCTGGTCAACGTCGCGGGGATCCACCGGACGACGCCGATCGACCGGCTGACGGTGGCCGACATGGAGCGGCTCTTCGCGGTCAACACGGTGGGGACGGCTCTGTTCTGCCGGGAGGCGCTGCGCCATCTTCCGGACGGCTCCGGGGTCATCGTCAACGTGGCGTCGTCGGCGGCGGCACACGGGAACCCGTACATGAGCGCGTACGCCGCGTCCAAGGGGGCGGTCCTCGGCTTCACGCTGTCCCTGGCCGCCGAGGTCGCGCACCGGGGCATCCGGGTCGTGCCCGTGTCGCCCGGTTCTGTCGCCACGCCCCTGGTCGGGCCGCACGTGCTGCCGCCGGACCTCGACGCCTCATACTACGCGCGGATCCGCGCCCCGTTCGGCGCCGCGCGGCCCGAGCAGATCGCCGGGGTGATCGCCTTCGCGGCGTCGCGGGACGCGGGCTACCTCACCGGAGCCGAGCTGCGGGCCGACGGCGGGTCCCACATCTGACGTCCGGGGTGCGTGAGGCCACTGAGCGGGACTGACCCTTGATTGTTTCGAGAACGAATTCTAGTTTTGGTCTCTCAGTGTCCCGGACCCCCGGGCCCCTCACACCTTTGGGAGAGCCATGACCGAGGCCGTCATCGTCGAAGCCGCGCGGACACCGGTCGGCCGGCGCCGCGGTGTGCTGTCCGGACTCCACCCGGCAGAGCTTCTCGGGCTCGCCCAGAAGGGCCTGCTGGAGCGGGCCGGCCTTGCCCCCGACACCGTGGAGCAGGTCATCGGAGGGTGTGTCACCCAGGCCGGCGAGCAGTCCAACAACGTCACGCGCAACGCCTGGCTGTACGCCGGACTGCCGTACACCACCGCCTGTACCTCGATCGACTGCGCCTGCGGCTCGTCGCAGCAGGCCGTGCACCTCGTCGCGGGCCTGATCGCCTCCGGCGCCATCGAGACCGGCATCGGCTGCGGCGTCGAGTCCATGAGCCGCGTCTTCCTCGGCGCCGCGCTCACTCCCGGCAACGGCTCCCCGGCGCCGGAGGGCTGGGAGCTGGACATGCCCGACCAGTTCACCGCCGCCGAACGCATCGCCCGCAACCGGGGCATCACCCGGGCCGACGCGGACGCCCTCGGCCTCGCCTCCCAGCAGAAGGCGGCCCGCGCCTGGGCCGAGGGACGCTTCGACGGCCAGATCGTCGACGTCGTGGCCCCCGTCATCGGCCCCGAGGGGCCCACCGGCGAGACTGCTCTCGTCTGCCGTGACCAGGGCCTGCGCGACACCACCCCCGAGGCGCTGGCCACCCTGCGGCCCGTACTCCCCGACGGCATCCACACCGCGGGGAACTCCTCCCAGATCAGCGACGGCGCCGCCGCCGTCCTGCTCATGAGCCGGGAGCGCGCCGCCCGCGAAGGGCTGCGCCCCCGCGCCCGGATCGTGGCCTCCACCATGGTCGGCTCCGACCCGTACTACCACCTCGACGGACCCGTCGCCGCGACCGAACGGGTCCTGCGTACCGCAGGGATGACCCTCGGCGACATCGACCTCGTCGAGATCAACGAGGCCTTCGCCTCCGTGGTCCTGTCCTGGGCGCAGGTCCACAAGGCGGACATGGACAAGGTCAACGTCAACGGCGGCGCCATCGCGCTCGGTCACGCCGTCGGCTCCACCGGTGCCCGGCTCATCACCCAGGCGCTGTACGAACTGGAGCGCACGGGCAAGTCCACCGCGCTGATCACCATGTGTGCCGGCGGAGCGCACGCGACCGCCACCGTCATCGAACGCATCTGAGGGGCGCGCCATGACCATCGGACTCACCCGGGAACACCTGGACCTGCGCGACGCCGTCCGCGCCTTCGCGACACGGCACATCACCGATGACACCCTCCGTGCGGCGGCCGACGCCGACAAGGAGACCCTCCCCGCCCACTGGAGCGGCCTCGCCGGACAGGGCCTGCTCGGGCTGCACCTGCCGGAGGAGGACGGCGGAGCCGGGTACGGACTCGTCGAACTCGCCGTCGTCACCGAGGAGCTGGGACGGGCCACGGCCCCGGGCCCGTTCCTGCCGACGACCCTCGCCTCGGCCGTCCTGCACGCCGCCGGACACCGGACCTGTCTCTCCCCGCTCGCCGCCGGCACCACCCTCGGGGCGGTGGGGCTCGCCCCCGGAACCCTCGCCCTGGCCCGCGCCGCTGACGGCACGGTCACGGTCACCGGCACCTCGGAACTCGTGATCGGCGGACACCTCGCCGACGTGTTCGTGCTGCCCGCCTCCGACGGCGGCCGGATCACCTGGCTGGTGCTGCCCCGCGCCGCCGTGGACACCACCGACGTCCGCAGCCACGACCTGACCCGGCGCTCGTCCCGGGTGACCGTGCGGTCGGTGCCGGTCCCCGCCACCGATCTGCTGGACCTCGACCCGCGCACGCCCCTGGACCTCGCCGCGACGCTGTTCGCCGCCGAGGCCGCCGGGCTCGCCGACCGCTGCGTGACGACCGCCGCGCAATACGCCCGGGTGCGGGAGCAGTTCGGCCGCCGCATCGGCCAGTTCCAGGGCGTCAAGCACCGCTGCGCACGCATGCTCGCCCAGGCCGAACAGGCCCGCGCCTGCGCCTGGGACGCCGCCCGCGCGCACGACGTCGTGGACCGGACGGAGGCGTCCCTGGCCGCCGCGGTCGCCGGAGCGGTCGGCGTCGACGCCGCGTTCTCCGTCGCCAAGGACTGTATCCAGGTGCTCGGCGGCATCGGCTTCACCTGGGAGCACGACGCGCACCTCGCACTGCGCCGTGCCCAGACCCTGCGGATCGCCCTCGGCCCGGCCGCGGCCTGGCGCCGCCGCGTCGCCCGCCTCACCCTGGACGGCGCCCGCCGCACCCTGAGCGTCGAGCTGCCGGCCGAGGCCGAAGCCGTACGCACGGACATCGGCGCCGAACTGCGGGCAGCCGCCGCCCTGGACGGCAAGGACCGCCTCACTCACCTCGCCGACCACGGCTACACCGCACCGCACCTGCCGGCCCCCTGGGGCAAGGGCGCAGGCCCGGTGGACCAGCTCGTCATCGCCCAGGAGCTCGAGGCCGCGGACCTCACCCCCGTCGACATGATCATCGGCGGCTGGGTCGTCCCCACGCTCATAGCCCACGGCGACCCCGCCCAGCAGGAGCGCTTCCTCGCGCCGAGCCTGCGCGGCGACATCCGCTGGTGCCAGCTGTTCAGCGAACCGGGCGCGGGCTCCGACCTCGCCGGGCTCACCACGCGCGCCGAGAAGGTGGACGGCGGCTGGCGCATCACCGGGCAGAAGGTGTGGACGTCCATGGCCCGCGATGCCCACTGGGGCGTCCTGCTCGCCCGCACGGATGCCGACGCGCCCAAGCACAAGGGCATCTCCTACTTCCTCCTCGACATGGCGAGCCCCGGGATCGACATCCGGCCGCTGCGGCAGATCACCGGGGACGCCGAGTTCAACGAGGTCTTCCTCGACGAGGTCTTCGTCCCCGACGCCCTGCTCGTCGGGGCGCCGGGCGCCGGCTGGAAGCTCGCCCGGACCACGCTCGCCAACGAACGCGTCGCCCTCTCACACGACTCGATCGGCTCCGGCGCCGAGGCCCTGCTGGAGATCGCCGCCGCATCGGACGGCCTCGACGACGAACAGCTCACCACGCTCGGCGGCCACCTCTGCGACGCCCAGACCGGCGGCGTCCTCGCCCTGCGCACCACCCTGCGCAGCGTCTCCGGACAGCAGCCCGGCGCCGAGGCGTCCGTCGCCAAACTGCTCGGCGTCGAACACCAGCAGCGGGTCTGGGAGACCTGCATGGACTGGCAGGGCTCCGCAGCCCTCACCGGCGAGGGTGAACGCCTCGACGCCACCTGGCAGTTCCTCAACGCCCGCTGCCTGTCCATCGCGGGCGGTACGACGGAGGTCCAGCTGAACATCATCGGCGAGCGCATGCTCGGCCTGCCCCGTGATCCCCAGCCCACCGAGAAAGGCTGACCATGCCCATCGACCGCGACAAGGCGCTGACCGCGGATCCATCGGTCCAAGAGATCCACTGGACCACCCGCGACGTGCTTCTCTACCACCTCAGCCTGGGCGCGGGAGCCGACGCGGCCACCGGGCCCGAGCTGCACCTGACCTACGAGAACGCCCTCGGCGTGCTGCCCACCTTCGCCATGGTGGCCGGCTCCGGAATCTCGGCGGGTGAGGCGGCCCCGCCGGGCTTCCATCTGCCCGGCATCGACATCGACCTGCGGGCTGTCCTCCACGCCGGCCAGGGCCTCCAGATCCACCGTCCCCTGCCGGCATCGGGCACCGCCACGCTCAGCTCACGTGTCGCGGAGGTCTGGGACAAGGGCAAGGCCGCCCTCATCGTCCTGGAGTCCGCGGCCACGGACGCCGACGGCGAACCGCTGTGGACCTCCACCACCCGCATCTGGGCCCGCGGCGAGGGCGGCTTCGGCGGAGAGCCGGGTCCGGGGGAGGAGTGGGTGGCACCGGACCGTCCCGCCGACACTGTGCTCACGTCCGCCACCACCCCCCAGCAGGCCCTGTGGTACCGGCTCAACGGCGACCTCAACCCGCTGCACGCCGACCCGGCCTTCGCGCGGGCGGCCGGCTTCGACCGGCCGATCCTGCACGGGCTCGCCTCCTACGGGCTGGTCTGCAAGGCGCTCGTCGACGGCCTGCTCGACGGCGACGTCACCCGGCTCACCGGACTCACCGTGCGCTTCGCCGGACCGCTCGTCCCCGGCGAGTCGCTCGCCACCTCCGTATGGCGCCAGGAGGCGGCCGCCGACGGTACGGAGCAGCTCGTGCTGCACGCCGCCTGTCCCGAGCGCGACGGTGCGCCCGTGCTCACCCACGCCACGGCGACGGTGACGGCATGAGCAGCCCCTGCGACGAGAACACCGCACCGGCCACCGGCCCCCGCTTGAGCGCGGAAGCGAACAAGGACGGGGTCGACGCGGCCGTCGCCGCCGCCCGCCGGGTGGTCACGGCCCTGCTGCGCGCGGGCGACGCAACCGGCGCCGACATGGAGGAGATCGCCGCCCGACTCGACGCCGTCGCGGACGGGCTGGCCGAAAAGGCGCTCCCCACGCAACAACGTCTCGTCGAGATGTGGCAGGGCGAGGGCGTCACCCGGTACGACCCCGTCACCGGCCCGCAGAACGCCCTGGCACCGCCCCTGCACCTTCACGGCAAGGACGACGGTTCCATCGAAGGCGTCGTCACGCTCGACCTGCCCTACCAGGGCCCGCCCGGCCATGTGCACGGCGGGATATCGGCGCTGCTCCTCGACCACACGCTGGGTGTGGCCAACCACTGGGGCGGCCCCTCCGGCATGACCGCGGAGCTGACTCTGCGCTATCTGCGGCCCACCCCGCTGTTCGAGCCGCTGACGGTCACCGGACGCCAGATCTCGGTGGACGGTTCGCGGATCCGCACGGTCGGCGAGATCCGGGTCGGCGGACGCGTCTGTGTCACCGCCGAGGGCCTGTTCATCAACAAGCAACTACCCAGGCCGAGTTGACGGAGGGCGGAGTGATGGGCCACCTGGAAGGCAAGGTCGCGGTCATCACCGGTGCGGGCCAGGGCGTAGGTCAGGGCATCGCACTGGCCCTCGCGTCCGACGGGGTCTCGGTGGCCGCCGTCGGGCGGACCGCGGCGAAGCTGGAAACGACCTGTGAGCTGCTGCGCGAACGGGGAGTGGAAGCCGAGCCGTTCGTCCTCGACGTCCTCGACACCGACCGGATCCCCTCCGTGGTGGAGGACGTCGCCGAGCGCTTCGGCTCCATCGACATCCTGGTCAACAACGCCTACTCCGGATGCTACGGACCGCTCCTCTCGCTGAGCGACGAGGAGTTCCAACGGGGCTTCAACAGCGCCCCGTTCGCGGCGTTCGCCTTCATGAAGGCCGCGCACCCGTACCTGAGGCGCGACGGCGGCGGCTCCGTCATCAACCTGGTCACGTCCGCCATGGTCCGCTGGGACCTGAGTACGTACGGGGCGTACGCGGCGGCCAAGTCCGCGCTGCGCTCCCTGACCAGGACCGCCGCCAACGAATGGGGCCGCGACGGCATCCGGGTCAACACGATCGCCCCGCACGCCGTCTCGCCGGCCTACGCGGGCTGGCAGGCCGCCCACCCGGAGGAGGCCGCCGCATTCTGCGCGTCCATCCCGCTCGGGTACGTGGGCGACTGCGAGCAGGACATCGGGCGGGCCGTGGCCATGCTGTGCGGGCCGGACGCCCGCTACCTGACGGGCGCGACGGTGCCCCTCGACGGCGGCCAGGCCAACTTCGGCTGACACGGCCTGCCGGTGGGCCCCTCCCGGTCAGCGGGACGGTCCGGTCCGGGCCGTCCCGCCCACCGCTAGCGTCGCCACGCCGGGCGCCACCGTCACCACGACACGCGCCGAGGCCATCACGGGAAGCGCCGCCACCGTCACGGACGTGCCGCGCGACCCGCCCCCGTACGGACACCGGCAGACCCGGCCACCGGGTGAGAGGGACCGACGTTGCCACACAAGACGATTGCCGACCAGCTGCTCGCCCGGGCCGGGGACGACCACCCGGGCCTGCTGACCCGTGACCGGTCCTGGACCTGGCGGGAGGTGGTCGAGGAGAGCGCGGCCCGCGCCGCCTGGGCCCGGGAACTGCGCACCGAAGGACCGTTCCACATCGGCGTACTCCTCGACAACGAACCCGAGTACGTCTTCTGGCTGGGCGCCGCCGCCCTCGCGGGCGCGACCGTCGTCGGTATCAACCCCACCCGCCGGGGCGCCGAACTGGAGCGGGAGGTGCGGCACACCGACTGCCAGGTGATCGTCACCGACCGGGCGGGCGCCGCCCTGCTCGACGGACTGGACATCGGCGTGGAAGCGGACCGCTTCCTCGTCGTCGACGCACCGGACTACCCGGACCGGGTCGTCCGGTACGACCGCAAGCCAGTGCCGGACCCGGACGTCACCGCCACCACCCGGATGCTGCTGCTCCTGACCTCGGGCACCACCGGCGTGTCGAAGGCGGCGATCTGCTCGCAGGGCCGGCTCGCCGCGCTCGGCGCCACCAACAGCGCCAAGTACGACATCTCCCGCGAGGACATCTGCTACTGCCCGATGCCGCTGTTCCACGGCAACGCGCTGATGGCCCTGTGGGCGCCCGCACTCTCCGCGGGCTCCACGATCGCCCTCACCCGCAGGTTCTCCGCCTCCGGGTTCCTGCCCGATGTCACCTACTTCGGCGCCACCTACTTCACGTACGTCGGCAAGGCGATCGGCTACATCCTGGCCCGCCCCGAGGCCCCCGGTGACGCCGGCAACCGGCTCACCCACGGCTTCGGGACCGAGGCCTCGCCCGAGGACGCCGCCCGCTTCCTGGACCGCTTCGGCTGCCGCCTCGTCGAGGGCTACGGCTCCAGCGAGGGCGCGGGCATGCTCAAACGGGTGTCCGGCGCGCCCACGGGCGCGCTCGGCAGGCCGGCACGGGACGGCGTTCGCATCGTGCACCCCACGGAACGGACCACCTGCCCGCCCGCCGTGCTCGACTCCTACGGCCGGGTGCGCAATCCGGAGGAGGCCATCGGGGAGATCGTCGACACCGAGGGCGCCGCCCGTTTCGAGGGCTACTACAACAACGAGGCGGCGAACGCCGAACGCGTCCGGCACGGCTGGTACTGGACGGGTGACCTCGGATACGTGGACGAGGCCGGCTTCTTCTACTTCGCCGGCCGCTCCGGCGACTGGATACGCGTCGACGGCGAGAACATCTCCGCCCTGCTCACCGAACGCATCCTGCGCAGGCACCACGGCGTCATCGCCGCGGGAGTCTTCGGCGTGCCCGATCCGCGCTCCGGCGACCAGGTCATGGCCGCCGTCGAGATAGCCGCCGGCACCCGCTTCGAGGACATGGACCTGCCCGGCTTCCTGGACCGTCAGGAGGACCTGGGCACCAAGGGTGCACCCCGCTTCGTCCGGGTCTCGCACGCGCTGCCGACCACCGCCTCCGGCAAGTTGCGCAAGAAGGAGATGCAACTGGACGGCTGGCGCACCGGCGACCCGGTCTACCGCTGGGCCGGCCGGGGCAAACCCGCGTACACGCCGATGACCGACGAGGAAAAGGCCGCGCTGCGCGGCGAGTTCCAGGCCAACGGACGAGCACGCTTTCTTCCCTGAAGCGACGTCAGGTCCGGCCGGCACCGAGCGAGGAGAACCACACATGCAACTGCGCGAGAGCGCCGCGCACCAGGAGCTGCGGCGGGAACTGCGGGCGTACTTCGCGGGCCTGATGCCCGAGGACGAACGCCGTCGCGTCGGCGAGGAGGGCGTGGGCGGCGACCGCTTCCGTGAGGTCGTCAAGAGACTCGGCTCCGACGGCTGGCTGGGTATCGGCTGGCCCACCGAGTACGGCGGCCAGGGCCGGTCGGTCGAGGACCAGTACGTCTTCTTCGACGAGGTCCAACGGGCGGGCCTGCCTTTCCCGTTCGTCACGGTCAACACCGTCGGCCCGACCCTGATGGCGTACGGCACCGAGGAGCACCGGAAGCGGTTCCTGCCCGGCATCCTCTCCGGCGACATCGTCTTCGCGATCGGCTACACCGAGCCGGGGGCCGGCACCGACCTCGCCTCGCTCACCACCCGCGCGGTCCGGGACGGCGACAGCTATGTCGTCGACGGCAACAAGATCTTCACCAGCGGCGCCAACACCGCCGACTACGTGTGGCTCGCCGCCCGAACCGATCCGGACGCCCCCAAGCACAAGGGCATCTCCATCCTGATCGTGCCCACCGCCGACGACGGCTTCTCCTGGAGCCCCATCCGTACCGTCGGCGGCATGAGGGTCACCGCCACGTACTACAGCGGGGTGCGCGTCCCGGCCGCCGACGTGATCGGCGAGGTGGACGGCGGCTGGCGGCTGATCACGGCCCAGCTGAACCACGAACGCATCGGCCTCGCCGCCCTCGGCGGCCGCATGATCCAGCTGTGGGAACGGGTCCTGGACTGGGCCCGGGAGAACGGCACGGCCGACATCCCGTGGGTGCGGCAGGAGTTCGCGCGTACGTACGCCCGGCTGGAGGCGATGCGGCTGATGAACTGGAAGATGACCGCCGCTGTCGCCGGCGACACACTGACCGGCGCCGACGCGGGCGCCGCGAAGGCGTACGGCACCGAGACCCACATCGCCGTCCAGCGAGGGCTGAGCCAGATCCTCGGTGCCGCGGGCCGCATCCGGCCCGAGTCGCCGGGCGCCGTCCTCGCCGGCCAGGTCGAACAGCTGTCCCGGCAGGGCATCGTGAACACCTTCGGCGGAGGGGTCAACGAGATCCTGCGCGACATGGTCGCGACCCAGGGACTCGGGCTGCCGCGCAAGGGGCGTGGCGCATGACCGGGGTTTCAGGACTTCAACCGGGTTACGAGGAACGGCTCCAGGCCTTCACCGGGCGCGCACTGCGGGACCCCACCCCGGCGCAGGACCCCGTCAACCAGCCGATGATCCGGCACTGGGCCGAGGCGATGGGGGACACCAACCCGGTGTACACCGACGCCGAAGCCGCCCGCGCCACCGGCCGCGAGGGGGTGGTGGCGCCCGCGTCGATGGTCCAGGCGTGGACGATGCGCGGATACGCGGCCACGGTCGCCCCGCCGGAGGGCGGCGCGACCGGCTACGACGAGCTCGTCGCGCTGCTCGACGAGGGCGGCTACACCTCCGTGGTGGCGACCGACTCGGAGTTCACCTTCCTGCGGGAGCTGGTCCCGGGCGACCACATAGCCGTTCACGAGAGCGTCGAGTCGGTCTCGGCGGAGAAGAAGACGGGCCTGGGGACCGGACGGTTCGTCACCACACTCAAGACCTACACCGACGGGCAGGGCGAGACGGTCGCCACCCAGCGGTGGCGCACCCTGAGATTCCGGCCCGCGCCCGAAAAGGCACCAACGGCGGCTGCCGCACCGGCAAAGGCTCCCGCCCCCGCCCTCCGCCCGCGCCCTGCCGTCAACCGCGACAACGCCTTCTTCTTCGAGGGGGCGGGGCAGCACCGGCTGCTCATCCAGCGCTGCGCCTCCTGCTCCCTGCTGCGTCACCCACCGGGGCCGTGCTGCCCCGAGTGCGGCTCGCTGGAGTGGGACACCGTCGAGGCCGCCGGCCACGGCCAGGTGTACAGCTTCGTCGTGAACCACCACCCTCGGCACCCGGCCTTCGAATCGCCGTACCTGGTCGCCGTCGTCGAACTCGCCGAAGGCACCCGGATCGTCACCAACCTGACCGGTGTCGCCCCCGACGACGTGACCATCGGCATGGCCGTGGTCCTCGACTGGCTCGACGCCGACCCCGAACTGACCCTGCCGGTGTTCCGGCCCGCCCCGACGGAGGCGCCCTGATGGATTTCTCCCTGGGAGAAGAGCTCGAAGCGGTCCGTGACCTGGCCCGCGAGATCCTCACCGACCGCGTCACCTCCGAGCGGCTGCGTGAGGTCGAGACCTCGGCGAGCCGCGTCGACGAACAGCTGTGGGCGGACCTCGCCACGGCCGGGCTGCTCGCCGCCGTCCTGCCCGAACAGGACGGCGGGGCGGGCCTCGGCATGGCCGGGCTCTGCGTCCTTCTGGAGGAACAGGGCCGGCGCGTGGCCCCAGTGCCGCTGTGGCCGGCGCTGACCGGCGCGCTCACCGTGGCCGGGCACGGCAGCGGGGCGCAGCGGTCGCGGCTGCTGCCCGGCCTGACGGACGGCTCCGGGCGGCTGACCGTCGCCCTGGAGGAGTTCGGTCCCGCCGAGCCCCTGGCGCCCCGCACGCTCGCGGTCGCTGACGGTCCGGGATGGCGCGTCAGCGGGGTCAAGGCTGTGGTGCCCGCGCCCGCCGGAGCCGGGCACGTCCTCGTGACCGCCGCGACCGAGTCGGGGCCCGGCCTCTTCCTCGTCGCCTCGGGCGCCTCGGGCGTGAGCTGGGAGTACGCGGAGACCACCAGCCACGACATGAGTGCCCACCTCACCCTGCACGACGCCCCGGCCGAGCCCGTCGGCACACCGGGCGACGGCGCCGCCGCGCACCTCGTGCGCACCGCCTTCGTCGCTCTGGCCGCCGTCCAGACCGGTGTGGCGGACGGGGCGCTCGCCCACGCGGCCGGGCACCTGCGCGAGCGCGAGCAGTTCGGCCGCCCCCTCGCCACCTTCCAGGCCGTTCAGCACCAGCTCGCCGACTGCTACATCGACATCGAGGCGATGCGGGTCACCCTCTGGCAGGCCGTGGACGCCCTGGCGGAGCCCTTCGACGCAGGAAGCGCCGACCGGGCCGCGACGGTCGCCAAGTGGTGGGCCACCGAAGGGGGCCTGAACACCGTGCACCGGGTCCAGCACGTGCACGGGGGCATCGGCGTCGACACCGACTATCCGGTGCACCGCCACTTCCTGTGGGGCAAGCAGATCTCCACCACCCTGGGCGGTGCGGGCGCGGACCTGGAACGCCTCGGGGCCCTGCTGACCGGCCCGGCGGTGGCCTCATGACCACGGCGCCCGGCACCCTCCCGCTGTCCCGCACCTATGACTCCGTGGCCGTCGGCGACGTACTCCCCGAGCTGCCGATCCCGGTCACCCGCACCCTGATCGTCGCCACCGCCCTCGCGAGCCGGGACTACCAGGACGTCCACCACGACCCCGAACTGGCCCGGGAACGCGGCTCCAAGGACATCTTCATGAACATCCTGACCAGCAACGGCCTCGTCGACCG
Organism: Streptomyces sp. NPDC058221; assembly: GCF_042882365.1. Lineage (NCBI taxonomy): Bacteria > Bacillati > Actinomycetota > Actinomycetes > Kitasatosporales > Streptomycetaceae > Streptomyces > Streptomyces sp. NPDC058221. The sequence goes on from NZ_JBHVWF010000066.1 coordinate 28,589, forward strand.
GTACGTCACCGGCTGGGCCGGACCCGCCTGTGTCGTCAAGGCCATCCGGATCAGGCTCGGCGTACCCAACCACCCCGGCGACACGATGGTGCTCACCGGCACGGTGACGGCGAAGTCGGACGCGGACCGCCGCGTCGAGATCACGGTCCGGGGTGCCAACAGCCTCGGTGCCCATGTCACCGGGAGCGTCTCGGTGCAGCTGCCGGGGGAGGAGCGATGAGCGCCGTCGCGCTGTCCGGGGCCGCGGCCGTGGCCGGCATCGGAGCCACCGAGTTCTCCAAGAACTCAGGGCGCAGCGAACTCCAGCTCGCCTGCGAGGCCGTGCTCGCCGCCCTCGCGGACGCGGGTCTGCGACCGTCCGACGTGGACGGGCTGGTCACCTTCACCGCGGAGACCAATGCCGAGAACCATGTCGCCCGCAACACCGGAATGGGCGACCTCACGTTCTTCTCCCGCATCGGGTACGGCGGTGGAGCCGGCTGCGCCACCGTGCAGCAGGCCGCCATGGCCGTGGCGACCGGGGTCGCCGATGTGGTCGTCTGCTACCGGGCGTTCAACGAGCGCTCCGGCGAGCGCTACGGGCTCGGGCAGGCCGCCCGCCCCATGGACACGACCGCCGACCGGGCGGCGTATGCCTGGATGACGCCCTTCGGGCTGAGCACGCCCGCTCAGTGGGTGGCCATGTTCGCCCGCCGCTATCTGCACGAGTACGGCGCCACCACCGACGACTTCGGTCGCGTGGCCGTGGTGGACCGCAAGCACGCGGCGAACAACCCGGCCGCATGGTTCCACGGCCGCCCCATCACGCTCGACGACCACCGCGACTCCCGCTGGATCGCCGAACCGCTGCGGTTGCTGGACTGCTGCCAGGAGACCGACGGCGGCCAGGCCCTGGTGATCGTCTCCGCCGAACGCGCCCGCTACCTGCCGCACCCGCCCGCCGTCATCCGCTCGGCGGCCCAGGGGCTCGCGGCCGACCAGCACATGATGACCAGCTACTACCGTCCGACGATCACCGGTATCCCGGAAATGGGTGTGGTGGGACGGCAGCTGTACGCGCAGAGCGGACTCGGCCCCGACGACATCGACGCGGCCGTGCTCTACGACCACTTCACCCCGCTGGTCCTCCCGCAACTGGAGGAACTGGGCTTCTGCAAGCCCGGCGAGGCCAAGGACTTCATCGCCGACGGCCACCTGGAGCTCGGTGGCCGGCTGCCCTTCAACACCCACGGCGGGCAGCTCGGTGAGGCGTATCTGCACGGCATGAACGGCATCGCCGAGGGGGTCAGGCTGGTCCGCGGCACCTCGGTGAACCAGCCGGACAGGGCCGACCACGTCATGGTCACGGCCGGCACCGGAGTGCCCACCAGCGGACTGATCCTGGGAGCCGACCGATGACCGCATCCCCGTGGGAGGGCCGCGGACTCGGCACCCGTACCGTCTCCTGGACCGAGCGGGACGCGATCCTTTACGCGCTAGCGGTCGGCGCCCCCGCCGACCGGCTCGACCTCGTGTACGAGGAGCGGCTGCGGGTGCTGCCCACCTTCGGGCTGACCCTGGCCCAGTGGGCGCCCGACGCCCTCGGCGCGCTCGGCGCCTTCGACACCACCACAGCGGTGCACGGCAGTCAACGCCTCCTCGTACACCGCCCGTTGGGGCCGTCCGGTGAACTGGACACCACAGCGCGGGTCTCCGCCGTCCGGGACAAGGGCGCCGCCGCCGTCTTCGACGTCGAGGTGTCCTGTACGCACTTCACGGCCACCTGGTCGATCTTCGCGCCCGGCTGCGGGGGCTTCGGCGGCGAACGCGGCGCGTCCGCCCCGCGACGCCCGGGCCGGCCGGCCGAACACGCCCTGACCGTGGCCACGCACGCCCGGCAGGCGGCCTTCTACCGGCTGCTCGGCGACCGGCACGCCATGCACATCGACCCGGAAGCGGCGAACGCCGCCGGGATGGACCGGCCGTTCCTGCACGGGCTGTGCACGCTCGCCGCGAGCCTGCTGCCGCTGGCCGACGCGCTCGGCGCGCACCCGGCCGAACTGGCGGAACTGGATGCCCGGTTCGCGGCACCGGCGTTCCCCGGCGACCGGCTCGGCCTGACCGGCTGGGACGACACTCCTGGCCACGACAGCCCGGGCTACGACACCCCCGGCGGCCGTGCCGTGCGCTTCGAGGCGACGGCGGAGGACGGCCGCGCGGTGCTCACCGGCGGCCGGGCCCGCTTCCGTACCACCACCCCCGACCGGACGGAGACTCCCGATGCTTGATGCTGCCCAGCGCGCCGAGGCCGCCGCGGTGCTGTGGGCCGCCCAGAGCGACCGCAGCCCGGTGGAGCCGCTCGCCACCACCTGGCCGGCCATCGGCGCGGCCGACGCCTACGAGATCCAGCTGATCAACATCCGCCGGCAACTGGCGGAGGGCCGCACCGTCCGCGGGCACAAGGTCGGCCTGTCCTCGAAGGTCATGCAGCAGATGATGGGCGTCGACGAGCCGGACTACGGCCATCTGCTCTCCGACATGGTGCTGCCCCAGGAGACCCCGGTCGAGGCCGGCCGCTACTGCTACCCGCGGATCGAGGTCGAGATCGGCTACGTACTCGGCCGGAGCCTGCCGGGGGAGGGGTGCACCACCGAGGATGTCCTCGCGGCCACCGAGTACATCGTCCCGAGCCTCGAACTCATCGACAGCCGGATCTTGGACTGGCGGATCGGCCTCGCCGACACCATCGCCGACAACGCCTCGTCCGCCGGGGTGATCCTCGGCTCCGCCCGGGTGCGGCCGGGCGATCTGAACCCGGCCGACATCGAGGCCGTCCTGTACCGGGAGGGCGAGGAGATCGCCCGGGGCAACACCAGCGCGGTGCTCGGCGATCCCACCGAGGCCGTCGCCTGGCTGGCCCGCAAGGTCGCGTCCTTCGGGGTGCGGCTGGAGGCCGGACACGTGATCCTGCCGGGGTCGTGCACGAAGGCGGTCGACGTGAAGCCGGGGGAGAGCTACCGGGCCGAGTTCGAGGGGCTCGGGTCCGTCTCCGTCGGCTTCGTCCACTGAACGGACAAGCCTTCATCCACTCAACCGGACAAGGCTTCGTCCACTCAACGGGACACCACCCGGCCAAGAACTGAAATCAATACTAGTTTCGTGTGTGGCGCACCCCGGCGGTGGATTCCCGGGGTGCGCCCGCATATCCAGCGGATCGACGGAACACGGAATGAGGCAGCATGAGCGCGACGCACACCCCCTCGGTGAAGACCCTTCAGGGGCGCACCGCCGTCGTCACCGGTGCGGGGGCGGGGCTCGGCCGCGCCGAGGCACTGGCACTCGCGGCGCTCGGCGCCGACGTGGTGGTCAACGACATCGGCCCGGCGGCCGACGACGTGGCCGCCGAGATCAAGGCCCTCGGTACGGGAGCGGTCGCGGTGACCGGTGACGTCGGCGACTGGTCCATGGGCGACCGGCTGGTCCAGGCCGCCGTGGAGAGCTTCGGCAGCCTGGACATCGTCGTCAACAACGCGGGCGTCCTCCGCGACAAGATGCTGTTCAACCTCACCGAGCCCGACTGGGACGACGTCCTGCGCATCCACCTCAAGGGGCACGCCGCGGTCTCCCGCGCCGCGGCCGTGCACTGGCGCGCAGCGAGCAAGACGTCCGGTGCCCCGGTCTACGGCCGCGTGATCAACACCTCGTCGGAGGCCTTCCTCTTCGGGGCCCCCGGCCAGCCGAACTACTCAGCCGCCAAGGCCGGCATCACCGCGCTGACCCTGGCCACCTCGCAGGGCCTGGCCCGCTACGGCGTACGCGCCAACGCGATCTGCCCCCGAGCCCGCACCGCCATGACCGCCGAAGCCTTCGGCGAGGGCGCGACCGCGCCGGGCGGCCTGGACATCATGGCCCCGGAGCGCGTCGCCACCCTCGTCGGGCACCTGGCCTCACCGGCCGCCGACGAGATCAACGGGCAGGTCTTCGTCGTGTACGGCGACATGGTCGCCCTGCTCGCCCCGCCCACCGTGGAACAGAAGTTCACCGCCGCCGACGGCACCTTCACCCCGGCCGAGCTCGACGAGCAGCTGACGACGTACTTCCGCGGCCGTGACCCGCACCGGACCTACGCCGCCTACAGCATCGCCGGACTCGACACGACGGGTACGCAGCAGGCTCGGTGAACGATGCGCAGCCCCGGCCGGCGAAGGCTCAGCCGGCGTCCGGCCCCGGGGCGAGCAGCAGGTGGCAGGCCAACCGCAGGTCGGCATCCGCCTCCTGAGGCGTGAGCCGCTCGTTGAGCCGCGACTGCAGCACGCCGTACCAGAGCAGGATCAGCAGCCGCAGACGGGTGATGTGGTGGTCCGTGGCCTCCTGCACACCCCAGGCCCGCAGCAGCAGGTCGAGGAAGCCCGAGTCGATCCGCGCCAGGTCGGGGACGGTGGAGGCGCGGGCGGCGTTCGCCGACTGGATCATCGCCGTGGCGAGGGCCGGCCGGCGCAGCAGATTGCGTGTGGCGCTGCCCAGCGTCTCGAACACGGCGTCCTCGGGCGAAGTGCCCGCCGGACGCTCGGGCACCCGTGCCGCGAACCCCTCGATCTGGTCGGCCATCAAAGCGGTGAACAGATGGGTCTTCGACGGGAAGTACCGGTACAGGGTGGCGATCGCCACGCCTGCGGACTTGGCGACCTCCTGCATCTGCACCCGCTCAAGACCTGTCGAGGCGGCGGCGTCCGCCGCCACCTTCAGGATGCTCTGACGGCGTGCGCGCTGCCGGGGGGAACTGGGCTCGGCCCCGGCCCTGGCCTCGGCGATTCTGGGCACGCTCTCTCTCCCGCAGCTCGGTGGCGTCTACAGCTGCACAGACAATACGCCGGGCCCGGCCCCGCGTCAGGCGCGCTCGTCCCGCCGTACCACTCAGCGGGACCGGCCCCGCCGGCACTCGCCCGGGAAGGGTCTGCTGAGGCCGCACACCACCGAGCGGCAGGAGGGGCCACACATGCGGGACGGCCGGCAGGACTGGGACGCCACCCACGACGTGATCGTCGTCGGATCCGGGGCGGGAGCGATGACCGGGGCCCTGATGGCCGCGGACGACGGCCTGGACACCGTCGTACTGGAACGGACGGCGTTGCTCGGCGGCACCTCCGCCTACTCCGGAGCCGCCTGCTGGCTGCCCGGCACCCAGGTGCAGGAACGCGCCGGGCTCGGCGACTCCACCGAAGCGGCCGACGCCTATCTGCGAGCTCTCACCGGCGACGCCGAAGCGCCCCGCAGGGACGCCTTCCTGCGGCACGCACCGGAACTGGTGGCCCGGCTCGAAGGCGACCCGGCGATCGAGTTCGAGTGGCGCGCCTTCCCCGACTACGTCGCTGCCCCCGGCCGCATGGACGCCGGCCGCTCGTTCGTCCCGCTGGACCTGGAGCCGGAGCTGCTCGGCGAGCTCCTGCCCCTGGTGCGTCCGGCGGTCGACCGGGACCGCGCGGGTCAGGGCCACCCCGCCGGCGCACCGCTGACCGCGGGCCGCGCCCTGATCGGCCGCCTGCTCCTCGCGGCCACCCGCACCGGCAACGCGCACATCCGCACCGAGCACCACGTCACCGGACTCGTCACCGAGGACGGCCGGATCACCGGCGTCGAGGCACAGACCCCGCACGGCACGGTCCGGGTGCGGGCCCGGCGCGGGGTGCTGCTGGCAGCGGGCGGCTTCGAGGGCGACGGCCCCCTGCGCGCCGAGCACGGGGTGCCCGGCAGCGTGGCCTGGAGCATGGCGCCGCGCGGTACCAACACCGGTGAACTGCTGCGTGCCGCTGTCGAGGCCGGTGCCGGCACCGGCCTCATGGACGAGGCCTGGTGGTGCCCGGGGACCGAACTGCCGGACGGTTCGGCCGCGTTCACCCTGGGGCTGCGCGGCGGCCTGATGGTGGACGGCTCCGGGCGCCGGTTCGCCAACGAGTCACTGCCGTACGACCGCATGGGGCGTGCTATCGCCGCCGCCCAGCGAGCGGACTCGCCCATCCACCTGGTGTTCGACTCGCGCGGGGGCGGCGCCCTGCCCGCCATCACGGTTCCTCCCGTCGACCCCGCGGACGGCCTGGCCGCCGGCACCTGGGTACGGGCGGACTCACTCCCGGAGCTCGCGCGGCTCATCGGCGTGCCGGCCGACACTCTCGCGGAGACCGTCGGCCGCTTCAACGGCTTCGCGGCCGGTGGCACCGACGAGGACCACCACCGCGGCGAGGACCCGTACGACCTGTTCTTCGCCGACCGGACGGGCGCCCCCGGGCCCAACCCGTGCCTGGTCCCGCTCGACCGGCCGCCGTACTACGCGGCCCGCCTCGTCCTCTCCGACCTCGGCACCAAGGGCGGCCTGCGCACGGACACCGACGCCCGCGTCGTGGACACGCAGGGCCGCCCGCTGACCGGTCTGTACGCCGCCGGGAACACCGGCGCGTCCTTCACCGGCCGCGTGTACCCCGGTCCCGGCGTCCCCATAGGCACCGCCATGGTCTTCGCCTCACTCGCCGTCCGGCACATGGCCGGTCAGCCCGCCGACGCCGGCTGACCGGTTCGGCCCCGGGCATCCCGGCCAGTGGGATGCCCGGGACGTGCCCTCGCAGGAGCGCTCTACGGTCGCGGCACCGCGGCGGCCAGGACAAGAGAGGTACTCGATGATCGACAAGAACGCGTATGGACCCTGGGCGGTCGTCGCCGGAGGTTCCGAGGGAGTCGGCGCCTCGTTCGCCCACCAGCTCGCCGACGCCGGGATCAACCTGCTCCTCATCGCCCGCAAGCCGGGCCCCCTGAACGAGACCGCCGAGAAGGTACGCGCCAAGGGCGTCGAGGTCCGCACACTCGAACTCGACCTGCTCGACCCCGGGGCCCTGGACTCCGTCCGTGCGGTCACCGACGGACTCGAAGTCGGCCTGCTGATCTTCAACGCGGGAGCAAACAGCTACGGCCACGAGTTCGTGTCCGGCGACCTGACGCGTGTCCAGGGCGTCCTGGATCTCAACATCACCGCGCAACTCGCCCTCACCCGTCACTTCGGCGCCCTGATGAAGGAACGCGGCCGGGGCGGCATCATGCTCGTCGGCTCGCTCTCCGGATACCTCGGACAGGCGCAGATCAGCGTCTACTCGGCGGCCAAGGCCTTCAGCCGGGTCTTCGCCGAGGGGCTGTGGCTGGAACTCCGGCCGCACGGAGTGCACGTCCTGGAGCTCGTCCTCGGCGTGACCCGGACCCCCGCCATGGAGCGCGCCGGGCTGCGCATGGACCTGCCCGGACTTCGGGTCGCGGAGCCGGACGATGTCGCCCGGGAGGGGCTGGAACACCTCGCCGACGGCCCCGTTCTGGTCGCCGGCGGCAATGCGGCGGCTGCGGAGAAGCGCAGTGGTTTCCCCCGCGCCGACCTGGTCCTCGGCGCCCACGAGGCGTCCAGGAAGATGCTGCCGCCGTCCTCCTGACGCCGCATCGACAGCCGTCCACCGTGCGCGTGTTGAGCGCAGCCCGCACTCTTCCGGAGAGCAGATGAGCGAGACAGAGCACCCCCTCACGATCCCCGGCGCCCTCGGTCTCGCCGCCGGCCGGCATCCCGACCGGGAGGCGGTCGTGGACGGTGACGTCCGGCTGACCTGGACGCAGCTGCGCGACCGGGTCCACTCGGCAGCGAAGTCGTTGATCGCCCTCGGCACGCGGCCCGGCGACCGGATCGCCCTGTGGGCACCCAACAGTCACCACTGGGTGGTCGCCGCGCTCGCCGCCACCTCGGCAGGTGCGGTGCTCGTTCCCGTCAACACCCGCTACAAGGGCGCCGAAGCGCGCTGGCTCCTGGAACGCAGTGGCGCACGGCTGTTGTTCGTCGAGAACGGCTTCCTGGGCAAGGACTACCTCGCCATGCTGGCCACCGGGGACGAGGCAGGGGCGGCGCTCCCCCCGGCCCCGCTGGAGCGGGTGGTGACCTTCGACGCCACCTCCTCCTCCGGGAGCCTGCCCTGGGAGGAATTCCTCCAGCACGGTGCTCACGTGCCCGACGCGGAAGCCACCGCCCGCGCTGCCGCCGTGCATCCCGACGACCCCTCGGACCTGCTCTTCACCTCGGGCACCACCGGCCGCCCCAAGGGCGCTCTGAGCACGCACCGGCAAAACCTCACCACCTACCGGGCCTGGAGCAGCCGGACCGGTGTGACCGGCGACGACCGCTATCTGATCATCAATCCGCTGTTCCACTGCTTCGGCTACAAGGCGGGGGTACTCGCCTGCCTGCTGCGGGGCGCGGCCATGATCCTGCACCCGGTCTTCGACGTACAGCGGGTGCTTCACACGGTCGAGGCCGAACGGATCACCGTCCTGCCAGGCCCGCCCACGATCTACACCGAACTGCTGGACGCACCCGGCCGGGACCGTTTCGACCTGACCTCCCTGCGGCTCGCGGTCACCGGATCAGCTGTCGTGCCGGTCGCCCTGGTCCGACGGATGCGCGCCGAACTCTTTCCCGAGGTGCTCACCGCCTACGGACTGACCGAGAGCTGCGGCACCGTGTCCGCGTGCTCCACCGCCGACGACGACGAGACCGTCGCCCTGACCTCGGGCCGCCCCATCGACGGTGTCGAGGTACGGGTGGGCGGGCCCGGCGGAGCCTCGCTGCCGACCGGACAGGACGGCGAGATCCTGGTACGCGGCTACAACGTGATGCTCGGCTACATGGACGACCCGGCAGCGAACTCCGAGGCCGTCGACGCGGACGGGTGGCTGGCCACCGGGGACGTCGGCCATCTCGACGCCCACGGCAACCTGGTCATCACCGGCCGGCTCAAGGACATGTTCGTGGTCGGCGGATTCAACGTCTACCCGGCCGAGGTCGAACAGGTGCTGGCCGGACACGAGGCCGTAGCCGAGTCCGTCGTGGTGGGCATCCCCGACGCACGGCTCGGAGAGGTCGGGCGCGCCTACGTCACGCCGCGTCCGGGCGCCGATCCCGACCCCGAGGCACTCATCGGCCACTGTCGTGAGCGGCTGGCCAACTTCAAGGTCCCGCGCCAGGTCGTGGTCCTCGGAACACTGCCGCGCAACGCCACCGGCAAGGTGGACAAGTCCGCCCTGCGAACGATCTGAGCCCGACCGGGGCATGGAGGTACGGACACAGATGGACAACGAGGTTCTGGAGTCGGTGCGCGGTCTGCTGCCGGCCATCGGCAAGCGGGCGGCCGCCGCCGACGAGGCGCGGCGCATCCCGGATGCCACGGTGCGTGAGCTGGCGGGGGCCGGTGTCTTCCGGATGCTCCAACCGGCCCGGTTCGGGGGCCTGGAGGGTGACCCCGTCGACTTCTACAGGGTCGTGCGGGAGATCTCCGCGGTGTGCTGCTCCACGGGCTGGGTGGCGTCCGTGCTGGGCGTCCACCCCTGGCAGTTGGGCCTGTTCCCCGAACAGGCACAGCAGGACGTGTGGGGCGACGACCCGGACACCCGCATCTCCTCGTCGTACGCCCCGGTGGGCCGGCTCACCCCCGTCGACGGGGGCTACGAGCTCACCGGCCGGTGGAGCTTCTCCTCGGGCTGCGAGCACGCCACATGGGCACTGCTCGGCGCACTCGTCGTCGGTGCGCAGGGACGGCCGGTGGACTTCCTCACCGTCCTGGTGCCCCGGACCGACTACCGCATCGAGGACATGTGGGACGTGGTCGGGCTGCGCGGAACCGCCAGCAACGACATCGTCATCGAGTCCGCGTTCGTGCCGGCCCACCGGGTGCTCCGCAACTACGAGCAGGCGCAGCTGAAGGTGCCGGGACAGCAGGTCAACCCGGGTCCCCTGTACCGGCTGCCGTTCGGCGCGATCTTCACCAGTGCCGTCACCGCGCCGGTGCTCGGGGCCGTCTCCGGCGGCTATGCGTCGTACGTGTCGCGCATGAAGGAGCGGGTGCGGCTCAGCCTGGGCGGCGGCAGCTTCGCCGAGGACCCGTTCGCCCAGGTCGCCATCGCGCGCGCCGCCTCCGACATCGACGCGACCGTGCTCCAGATGGACCGGAACATGCGCGAGCTGTCCGAACTCGCCGTCGCCGGAAAGGAGATCCCCATGGAACTGCGGCTGCGTACGCGCCGCGACCAGGTCCGGGGGACCGAACGGGCCGTCGCCGCGATCGATCTCCTCTTCAAGACCGCCGGCGGCAACGCGCTGCGGCGCGGCAATCCCGTCGAGCGCGCCTGGCGCGATGCCCACGCGGGGAGTGTCCACGTCGCCAACGACGTGGAACGCGCCCTCGCCATGTACGGGCGCGGTGCCTTCGGCCTGACGGTCGAGGACAACCTGGTCTGAGGCGCCCCGGCGGGGAACTCGATGTCGTGAGTGCGGCGAGGCCACCGACGGCCCTTCTGCCCGAACCGGATGCCGTCCCGGCTGTATCCATGCGTGGAGCCGTGTCCCGCCCGGTGTGCGCAGGGTGTACGAGGAACAGCGCGCCGACAGTCCCCGGCGGCCCACGCGGTCGTCTGCTTCTTCCGTCAAGACAGGGGTTGGCATGGCACTCGATTTGACGCCTTCCAAGGGCGTGTTTCCCACAAGGCGCATCATCGTGGTGTGCGCGTTGATCATCATGCTGTCCGAGATCGCCACGTTCGAGATCTTGATGGTGTACCCGGCGATGCCTGCGATCGCGACGCACTTCGGCACGGCGAACGTCGCCGCGGTGGTGTCGTCGGTCTCGCTCGCCGGTGCGGTGGTCCTGCCGGTGGCGGGCAAGGTGGCCGACCGGTACGGGAAGAAGAGGGCGATCCTGGTCCTCGGCGGCCTCTTCATCCTGGGCGGCATCATCTGCGCGACGACGGACGTCTACGCGCTGCTGATCCTCGGGCGGATCCTGCAGGGCGGCCTGGTCGGCGTGGTGAGCATCTCCTACGCCCTGGTGCGCGACGTCATCCCGCGCAGGTACGTCCCGATCGCGCTCGGCTCGCTCGCCACCGGGGTCGGGATGGGGGCGGTCGTGGGTCCCTTCGCGGCCGGCTGGCTGATCGACGCCTTCGGCTTCCGCAGCGTGTTCTGGTTCATGATCATCTACGTGGGTGTGCTGCTGCCGCTGAACGCCTGGCTGGTGCCGGAGAGCGCTGTGCGGACGAAGTCCTCGATGGACCTCCCCGGCGCGGCGCTGTTCGGCATCTCCCTCACCGTCATCATCTACGTCATCGGGGAGGGCAGCGGCTGGGGCTGGACCTCGGGTACCACGCTCGGGCTCTTGGGCCTCGGCGTCGCACTGCTGGTGGCCTTCGCGATCCGGGAACTCCGGGTGAGCGAACCGCTCGTCGACATACGCGTGCTGACCGGTGCGCCGTTCGTGTGCACCGTGCTCGCGTTCGGGCTGATCTCGTACATGATGACCGCTCACTCGTACATGAACCCGATTCTGCTCCGGGCGGAGCAGGTCCCGGGCAACACCTACGGCTCCGGACTCTCGGCGCTGGAGCTCGCGGTGTGGACCGCGCCGATGGGGCTGATGGGCATGATCATGGGCCCTCTCGGCGGCTACCTGGCGAAGCGGGTCGGCGCCCGGCGGGTCCTGATGACGTCCGGGGTCCTGTACGTGGGCGTGATGCTCGTCGCGTCGACGCTGCTCACCGTGCAGTGGCAGGTGGGCCTCCTGAGCTGCGCGGCCGGTTGCGCGGTCGGGTTCCTCCACTCCTCCAATTCCAACCTGGTGCAGGACGCCCTGCCCGAACGGCTGGGAGGCGCGGGCAACAGTGTCGCCGGCATGATCGGGATGCTGGCCGCGGGACTGAGCGTCACCATCACCGGCGAGATCATGGCCGCGCATGTCCGGGAGACGCCGTCCGGCTCGCCGTCGGCCGTCTTCGGTGATGCCGCGTACAGCCAGGCCTACGTGGTCGCCGCGATCGTCGGCGTGGTCGGTCTGCTGATCGCCCTGCGCATGAAGCACGGCCGCGAGCCCGCCAGGGGAGGGCTCGTCGAGGACGGGGCGACCGAGGCCGCCCGCGACGGGTCGGACGTCCCGGTGAAGGGATCGGCCGTCTGAGGCGGCCGGGCGTCCCGCCGTACGGCG
>NZ_JBHVWF010000067.1:0-39832 GCF_042882365.1 Streptomyces sp. NPDC058221
TTTTTATTGATCCGCCCCCCACCTATAAATACACCCCTACTAGCGGCGGCCGCGTCCGTTGTTTATACGCCACAGAGGCTGCTCGGTTCTGGGGGCCGCCCGCCGGGTGCCCACCCGGGGCGCCCGGCTACGGGGAACTGGTATTACTTCTTCCCGCCGTTGGGGCTGTCGGTGCAACCCGCGTGGCACTGGGAGCACTCGCCCATCTTGGCGGCTTCAGGCCACAGATCGTGGTCGATCCGGAATCCTGCGGCCGCCAGCGCGTCGAGGGTCCGTTGGCGCTCCGCCTTGGGCCCGTGCTCGCTGGCCTCGCCCCCGGGGGTGGGGACGTGGTGGATGAACCGTCCGGCGACGCGGTCGCAGAACGCGGCGTAGTCGATGGTGTGGAGGATCCAGGTGTGCCAGCCGACATCGACGGGCCTGCTCGGCGACAGTGCGACGTCGGGCAGTGCCGCGCCAGCAGCCAGGAATGCGGCGGTCTGGCCGACGATGCGGCGGGCGTTGGGCAGGCTGGTGTCGGGGTGGTCCTTGGTGATGCGGGCGGCGATCCGCTCCATCATGTCGGGGTCGACGAGCATGGCCGGGTCGGTGGTGCCCACGGGACGCTCTAACGCGATGGTCATGTGCTTCCTCCTGTTCTGGGACGGTGCCCTCGCTTGAGGGCGGGCCCGTTCGCGCCGGGTTACGGGGTGCACCGGCGCGAACGGGAGTCAGTGGATGGTGCGCGTGCAGCAGGGCCCGGCCCAGACTTCGGTGTCGAGGTTGTGGGTGCCGAGTTGGTCGCGGACGATGCCGACGCTGACGGCGCCGGAGGTGAGGGGCTGCCGGCACCAGACACAGGCGCGGCCGGCCGACTGGTCCCAGGTGAGTTCGCTTGGGCCCGGGAGCGGCCGGGTCGGGGCGGTCACTTCGGCCGGGGCACACATTGTGGGCACTCGCAGGCAGGGAAGGCGGCCGTCGGGTCCACGGTCTTCGCCGGCGCCACCTCGGCTTCCGGGCGCACGATGCGCACTGTGCCTTCCCGGGTGACCTCGTACACCTTGAGCGTCATCACGAGTGATCACCCCGTCGCCGTCGGTGAAGAATGTGGCCCACGATGACGCCCCTTCTACTACGCTGAGTTGCTCGGTCAGCCCTGCGCCTTCGACAGTAGGGAGCAGGGGACGCTGCCTGAACTGACCGCAGGTACGGGTGCCCGGCCGTGGTCACCGGGCAAGGGGGACGCCATGGACAGCAGCCCGAAGACCACCCTGACCGGCGGTCAGAGAACAGCCGCCCGCGGCCGCAGCGGGATCATTTCCGGGTACGTCTTCCGCATGATCCGTGAACAACTCGGGCACACCCAGGACACCTTCGCGGAGAAGTTCAACGTCTCGTCCGACACCATCGCCGGGTGGGAATCGGGCCGTCGGCCGCTAACCGCAGTGCCCGTCGGGCAGATGCTCATGCACCGCCATCAACTCCTGCAGCTGGGCAGTGCACCCGCTCTTCTCGTGGCGCTGGAGCGAGCCATGGAGGCGGACGTCCTGCTGGCCAGCGCCCTCGACGAGAACGCAGAAACACTCGACAGCCCTCTCGGGGCGTGGGTCATGCAGCGCGACCTCGTCGAAGTTCTCGCGTGGCCGCTCAACGGCGTCGCGCCCACACCGCTTCGGTCTCTTCCCGATCCGCCCCGCCCGCGGCGCGGCCCCGTGCCGACCGGGCCGGAGCTGGTCACGGATGACCGGCAGAGGTTCTTCACCCGCATGCGCCGCACCGCCGAACAGGCCCGCGGGGCAGACCGCTTCCTCCTTCGCCGCCAGGCCCTCTACCTCGCCGGCTACGACGACGCCGCGGATACCTCCCAGTGGCTGGCCTTACAGCAGCGCACCGAGCGACCTGACGACTGGCTGACAGGGTGGCTCAACTCCCGCTCCGTCGCAGCCGTCGCGGCCAGGCAGGGCGACCAGGAGCGGATGGGGCACTTCATCACGACCACCCTCGCCGACAACGACGCGGGCGAGGCGGCAAACCTGAACTACTGGGCCTATTGGATCGGCGAGGCCGGCGGCCTCCAGCTGTCCGACGACTTCATCGCCACCCCGAACCCCGGTCCCTGGCAAGGGGACGGGCTGATGCGCCACCTCGTTCGGGGTCTGACCCCGCACCACGGGTTCTTCGACCTCAACGTCCACACCCTGTGGACCCTTCTCGCGGCCCGCCCGAACTTGCTGCGTTCGGGAACTCCTGCTGGGCTGGACCTGCGCGCCGCCCTTCCCGTGATGTTGGATAGCCGGGAGTTGTCGGCCCGCACGCGCCGGGAACTCGAAGGCATCCGGTACGCGATCCGCCTCGCCGAGGCGTGAGAGGAGACGAGCGTGGCTGACGACCTGTCCGCAGTGGCGCGCTTCCTGTACGAAGCGGGCACGCTCAAGCACACGCGCCGAACGGGCTGGTGGATGGCAGGGGTCAAGGACCCGGAGAGCGTCGCCGAGCACTCGTGGCGCGCCTCTCTGATCGCCTCGCTGATCGCGAAGCTGGAAGGTGCCGACCCTGCGCAGGCCGCGTTCCTCGCCGTGTGGCACGACACCCAGGAGACCCGCACCGGCGATGTGAACCACGTCGGGAAGAAGTACGCCCCGGCTGGCGACCCGCAGGCAGTGACCGCCGACCAGACGGCCGGCATGCCCGAAGCTCTTGCGTCCGCCATCCGCGACGTCGTCGCCGAGTACGAGGCCAGGGAATCTCCGGAGGCCATCTGCGCGCGGGACGCGGACAAGCTGGAGTGTCTGCTCCAGGGGATCGAGTACAAGGCCCAAGGCTACGAGAACGCTCAGCGCTGGATCGACAACAGCCGCGGCCGCCTGGTGACCGGGACCGGGCAGCGTCTCGCTGATGAGCTCCTCGGGCAGGGCTCGCTGGACTGGCTGCGTACCGCCCTCGGCGAGACGAACGCCTGACCCCGAACGCACGAAGGCGCCCCCTGTCCCGGTCGAAGCCAGGACGGAGGCGTGAGACCGCGAGCTCCTCTTGGTGGCGACGAGCTCGGTGGCGCCTGCCGCCCAGCGCATCGACCGGCTTCGCCCGGTCGGGGCGCTGCGTCGTTCGG
Organism: Streptomyces sp. NPDC058221; assembly: GCF_042882365.1. Classification (NCBI taxonomy): domain Bacteria; kingdom Bacillati; phylum Actinomycetota; class Actinomycetes; order Kitasatosporales; family Streptomycetaceae; genus Streptomyces; species Streptomyces sp. NPDC058221. Next base: position 3,089 of record NZ_JBHVWF010000067.1, read on the forward strand.
GGCGTATCGCCTAGACTTTACGAGTTATGCAATTCGTTAGTTGCCGAGTTCACCAAGCTGTTTGAGCGGGTTGGTGTCGGTACGCGATGTGCTCGCCGCGATCGAGATCGGGTCCCCGGATCCTTCCTGGGCCCCGCAGCGGACACCGAATGACCGACGACAGAAGGCATACCGTGAGTGATGACGGCAAGGACCGGGCCACCCCGCAGGAGGGTGGGCAGGACACCGAGGCGTGGAAGGAGAAGGGCGTCGCCCTGCGGGCGTTCTTCTACATCTTCGGCACCCACCTGTTCGCGGGCTTCGTCTGGCTGCTGTTCTACGTGGGCCAGCACGCCGACAAGTAGGCGCTGCCGACAGCGGGGCGGAAGTGGGTTCGGGCCGCCGTTCAGCGAGGGGTCGACCTGCGCCGCCGGGGCACGGTGTCGGGTTCGGCGGCCTGAAGATCGGCCAGCAGTTCGGCCTGGCCCGTCAGTACGCCGGACAGGATGGTTCGTGCCACCCGCAGCAGCTCCGCCACCTGTGGGTTGGTCAGGGAGTAGTAGACAGCGGAGCCCTCGCGGCGGGGGACGACGAGGTTGGCCCGGCGCAGGACAGCCAGTTGCTGGGAGAGGTGGGCCGCCTCGATGCCGATCTCGGACAGCATTTCGGAGACCGCGTGCTCGCGTTGGCTGAGGAGTTCCAGGACGCGAATGCGCACCGGGTGCCCGAGGGTTTTGAAGAACTCGGCTTTCAGCTGGTACAGCGGCGCGCTCACTGAACGGACCCCGCTGCACGCCTGGCCGCCGGACGGCGAGGCGTCCGGACGGTCGCTGTCGTGCGAGTGCCGTGCATCGCATCCACCTCAGAACTCTTCACCATCGGGTCATCGTCGCGCCCGCACGCCGGGGGCCGTGACCTCGGGTAATTGCCAAGATTAGCAAGGACGAGAGGCGCGAAAGGGGGGTCTGGTGCCCGGCTCAGGGCTGCCAGGATCCCACGGAGCAGCGTGGCGGCGCATCACTCGTCCCGCCGCCGGGCGCCGATGTGTCCGGTCAGGCTTTCCTCCGTGCGTGGAACTTTCACAGAGGGAGAGTGATCCAGATGCTCTTGCCCTTTCCGTCCGCGTCGCCCCGGATGACGGCGCTGCCGCCCAGGCCGAGGGTGAGTTCCATGACGGTGCACAACCCGCCGCCGCGCGCCTCGGTGATCGCCGAGAACAGCCGGGGCTTGTGGGGGTGCCGGTCGTGCACGGCGAACGCGAACGTGTTCGGTCCGGCCGCGTAGATCACGGTCACGGTCGGGGACAGCACGGCGGCGTGCCGGACGCTGTTGGTGACCAGCTCGGACAGGATCAGCAGCGCCGGAGCCACCACGGGGTGATGTCCGCTGACGCCCCACTCGGTCAGGACCTGTTCGGTGGTCTCACGCGAGATCCGCACCGCGGAGCCCATCGCGGGCAGGGTCAGTACATGCCGCAACGGCAGAGCCTCCAGTCGGCTGCTCACCGGGCGGCCTCGTCCCTGTCCGGCCGGAACCCTGCGACGGTCTGCGGGCGGACGGGTACCAGCTGTCCCTGGGACACGCCCTCCAGCAGCCACAGCGCCTCGGTGCCGGGCAGCTCGATCATGCGGCGGGAGACGGGGGCGGTCATCAGGGAGCCTCTTCGGTGACGAGAGCGGTGACGGGTGCGGCGGGCAGGAGCCCGGCCCGGTGCAGGTGGGCGCGGGCCCCGGCGATGGCCTCCGGTGTGGTGGCGTACTCCCGGCCGTCCAGCCGCAGCAGGTCCAGCGCGCCGACCGATTCGAGGGCGCGGCGCTGGCCGGGGCGTATCCCGGAGGTCAGTACGGCGATGCCGCGCCGGTTCAGCTTCTCCACGGCGTCCTTGAGGACCAGGGCCCCGGTGGCGTCCATCGTGGTGATCCGCGACATCCGAAGGATCACCACCTTGACGTCGGGGACCTCGGTGAGCTCCAGGAGGAAGCGGTGAGCGCCGGCGAAGAACACCGGCCCGTCGATGCGGTAGGCGACGATGTGCTGGGACAGCAGCGTGTGTTCTTCCTCGCTGTGCTCGCCCGGCAGATCGGCCTCGAAGCCGACCTGGTCCATCCGGGCCTGGCCGGCAACCGCCCTCAACGCCAGGGTGCCCGCGACGGCCAGGCCGATGATGACCGCGTAGACGAGGTCGAGGGCAAGCGTGGCGACCGCGGTCAGTACCAGCACGACCGCGTCCGAGCGGGTCGCCCGGACCATCGCCCGTAGCGCGCCGACCTCGACCATGCGGATCGCGGTGGCCAGCAGCACTCCGGCGAGCGCGGCCAGCGGGATCTTGGAGACGAGCGGCGCGGCGGCGAACACGATCACCGCGAGGACGGCCGCGTGGGTCAGGGCGGCGAGGCGGGAGCCCGCGCCGCTGCGGACGTTGACGGCGGTACGGGCGATGGCCGCGGTGGCGGGCACGCCGCCGAACAGCGGGGCGGCCAGGTTCGCGATGCCCTGCCCGAAGAGTTCCTTGTCCGGGTCGTGCTTCTGGCCCACCGTCATACCGTCCGCGACCGTGGCCGACAGCAGGGACTCCAGTGCCGCGAGCGCGGCGACCGCTACGGCCGGGGCGAGGAGCGAGCCCAGTGCGGACGGATCGAGGAAGGCCAGCGATGGTGCCGGCAGCCCGGACGGCAGGTCACCGATCGGTGGTGCGGCCTCCAGGTGGAAGAGCTGGGCGGCCAGTGTGGCGGCGACGACGCCGACGATCGAGAACGGGACGGTGGGCCACCACCGGGCGCCGAAGAGCATCACGGCTGCCACGGCGAGGGCCAGGGCGGCCGCGGTCCAGTTCGGGGTACGGGCGAACTCCTCGACGGCCCGCCAGGTCACCACCAGAACCTTGTCGCCCTCGGGTGTGGCGATCCCGAGAGCGTGGGGGACCTGCTGCAAGCCGATCACGCACGCGATGCCGAGGGTGAAGCCCTCCACCACCGGTGCCGGGATGTACCGCATGTACTGACCGGCCTTCAGCAGGGCCAGCGCGATCAGCAGTACGCCGGCCATCAGCCCGACCGTCAGCACCCCGCCCGGCCCATACTCGGCAACGATCGGCACCAGCACCACCGTCATCGCGCCGGTCGGCCCGGAAACCTGGAGATGGGAACCGCCGAACAGCGCGGCGAGCGCACCGGCGACGACAGCGGTGGCCAGTCCGGCCTCGGCGCCCAGGCCGGAGGAGACCCCGAAACCGAGTGCGAGCGGCAACGCCACGATCGCCACGGTGAGGCCGGCGAGCAGGTCGCGCCGCGGATTGCGGGCCATGGCGGCGAAGTCCGCGGGGGCGGGCAGCAGTGCCCGCACCCGGTCCCACGAGCGGGCAGGCAAGCCGCTCACCGCGCCGAACCCTCGGCTTCGCGCAGTTCCGCGAGCAGTTCGTTCTGCCCGGCCAGCATCTCCGTCAGGATCCGTCGCGCCGCCCGCATCAGCTCCGCCACATCCCCGCCCGCCAGCTCGTACACCACCGTCGAACCCTCACGCGCGGACGAGACGATGCCCGAACGGCGCAACACCGCCAGCTGCTGTGACAACGCCGAAGGCTCGACCTCGATCGCCGCGAGCAAGTCACGGACCGGCATCCGGCCCACCTGCAACAGCTCCAGAACCCGTATCCGCACCGGGTGCCCGAGCATTCGGAAGAACTCGGCCTTGGCCTGGTGCAGTGGAACCGGCACGGTCACAGACCCCCTTCACCACCCCGGTGCCCCGGGGCGTCGCTTCGTGCTGTGCCCACGGCGACCTGCCGACACAGCCAACACAGCATGTAGTGAATTGCTGAATTTAGCAATTCATAGATTCATTGGAATGGTCCGGTCGCACGGGGAGGGGTTCGCCGATGCGGCGGGCCCCGCAGGAGCGGGGCCTGGCTGTGCGGATCCAGGCCGAGGTGCGCGATGGCGCCTCGGTGGCACCATTTGACGCCATGCTGTGTCAGCTTGGCGCCGGTCGATTTCGCGACCCATCTTCTGGTCTCTGGCCTGCGGCTATGTATGTATCTACGACTCCGGCGGCCCACCTCGGCGCCAAGTTTGGCGCCACTAAGCTTGCGTGTGGCGCCACAGTGGTGCCATAGTTGAGCCATGGACCTCACGCCGTACGTCGAAACACTGCACAGGGAACTGGCGGTAGCCGCCGAAGCCGGGGGTGACGAAGCCCGCGAGCTTGCCGAGCGGCTGACCGCGCCGCTGGAGTCGGCCACCCGGCTGACCCTGCTGAATGTGCTGTCCGCCGCCATGGACGAGATCACCCGCGAACTCGCCCCCGGCTCGGTCGACGTACGACTGCGTGGCCTCGACCCCGACTTCGTGGTGGTGCTGCCGCAGCGCGAGGACCGGGCCGAACCGCTCGAAGCGACGGCATCCGCGCCGGCACCGGCCCCCGTCGACACGGACGAGGGCGGCACCGCTCGCGTCAATCTGCGTCTGCCCGCCCAGCTCAAGACCCGTGCCGAGGATGCGGCGGCCGGCGAGGGACTGTCGGTCAACGCGTGGCTCGTGCGCGTGGTGGCGGCAGCGGTCGAGACGGGTGGCGCCGCTGCCGCCCCCCGCAATCCCGGTAAGGCCCGGGGCGTCGGGCAGAGCTTCACGGGCTGGGTGCGTTAGCCGGCCCCTCGGAACGACTTCACTCGCACCACGGAACGACTTCACTCGCACCACGTCCCACCAGCGGGGACGCCACGAACTTTCAAGAGGACCCAAGAGGACGGGACAGCCATGCCTTCTTTCGACACTCCCCAGCCGATCTCGGTCAACGCCCATGTGGACGCGGGCTCCCTGCAGTTCGCCGCGGGCGACCGCGCGGACACCGTCGTGGAGGTGGCGCCGCGCGATCCGAAGAAGGACCAGGACGTGCGCACCGCCGAACAGACCGAGGTCACGTTCTCCGGCGGCAAGCTGCACATCAGAACACCCAAGCAGCGCCACCTCTTCGGGCGCACCGGCACCGTCGACATCAGCGTCGGACTGCCCGCGGGCTCCCAGGTGGAGGCGACCGGCGGCTGGGCCGAGGTGCGCGGCGAGGGGCGCCTGGGGGAGGTTCGGGTGAAGACCTCCGCGGGCGACGTCCGTCTGGAGGTGACCGGCCCGCTGCACCTGACCGCGTCCCACGGGTCCATTGCCGTGGACCGTGTCGAGGGCCCCGCCGAGATCACCACCAGCTCCGGCAGCATGCGCGTCGGCACGGTCACGGGTGTCGCCGTCCTGAAGAACTCGCACGGCACCACCAGCGTCGGCGACGTCACCGGCGACCTGCGGGTCAGCGGGGCCAACGGTGACATCATCATCGACCGCGTCCGGGCCTCCGTCTCGGCCACCACGGCGAACGGCACGCTGCGGGTCGGTGAAGTGGCCCGGGGGACCGTGCAGTTGGAGACCTCCTACGGGGCCATCGACGTGGGTGTGCGCAAGGGCACCGCTGCCTGGCTCGATGTCAGTTCGGGGGCGGGGAGTGTGCACAACTCGCTCACCTCGTCCGACAGCCCGGACACATCCGAGGACACCGTCGAGGTCCGCGCCCGTACCCGCTACGGGAACATCGACGTTCACCGCTCCCGCGCCTGAGAGTTCGCGCCTGAGAGTTCGCGCCCGAGAGCTCGCGCCTGAGAGTTCGCGCCCGGCAGCCCCGCCCGGGAGTCCGGGCCGGCGCCCGCGCCTGACAGCCCGCGCTTCGTTCCATCCCCACCCATTCCAGTCCAGCCTTCGATCGGGAGGGCCCCATGCCTTCATCTGTCATGTCCACGTCCAAAAATGCCGACGGTCGGGAGATGTTCACCGCCGTCTCCGCCGTCGGTCTGCGCAAGTCCTACGGCGACAAGGTCGTCCTCGACGGAATCGACCTGAACATCCCGGCAGGCACCGTCTTCGCGTTGCTCGGTCCGAACGGCGCCGGCAAGACCACCGCCGTCAAGATCCTCTCCACGCTCGTCTCCGCCGGCGCCGGCTCCGGCGAGATCAGTGTCGGCGGCCACGACCTGGCCACCGAGCCGCAGGCGGTGCGGGCCGCGATCGGCGTCACCGGACAGTTCTCCGCCGTCGACGGACTGATCACCGGCGAGGAGAACATGCTCCTCATGGCCGACCTGCACCACCTCTCCCGCAGCGAAGGCCGTCGCACCACCGCCGAACTCCTCGAACGCTTCGACCTCGTGGACGCTGCGAAGAAGCCCGCCGCCACCTACTCCGGCGGGATGAAGCGCCGCCTCGACATCGCCATGACCCTGGTCGGCAACCCGCGGATCATCTTCCTCGACGAACCGACCACCGGCCTCGACCCACGCGCCCGCCACAACATGTGGCAGATCATCCGCGAACTGGTCGCCGACGGCGTCACCGTCTTCCTCACCACCCAGTACCTGGACGAGGCCGACGAACTCGCCGATCGCATCGCCGTCCTGAGCGACGGGAAGATCGCCGCCGAAGGCACAGCCGACGAACTCAAGCGCCTCATCCCCGGCGGCCACGTCAAGCTCCGCTTCACCGACCCGGCCGCCTACCGGGCCGCCGCCGCCTCCCTGGGCGAGGCCACCCGGGACGACGCATCCCTGTCACTGCAGATCCCCAGCGACGGCAGCCAGCGCGAACTGCGTTCCCTGCTCGACTGGCTGGACTCCGCGGACATCGAGGCGGACGAACTCACCGTGCACACCCCCGATCTGGACGACGTGTTCTTCGCCCTCACCAGCACCACCAGCACCACCAGCGTCCCCACTCAGACCGACCCGTCCAAGGAGACAGTCCGATGAGCACCCTCTCCCTCGCCGTACGTGACTCGTCCACCATGCTGCGCCGCAACCTCCTGCACGCCCGGCGCTACCCCTCCCTCACCCTCAACCTGCTGCTCACCCCGGTCATGCTGCTCCTGCTCTTCGTCTACATCTTCGGCGACACGATGAGCGCCGGCATCGGCGGCGCGGACCGCTCCGACTACATCGACTACCTCGTCCCCGGCATCCTGCTGATGACCATCGGCAGCACCGTCGTCGGGACCGCCGTGTCCATCTCCAACGACATGACCGAGGGCATCATCGCCCGCTTCCGCACCATGGCCATCCACCGTGGATCGGTCCTGGTGGGACACGTCCTCGGCAGCGTCCTGCAGTCGATCATCAGCGTGCTCCTCGTGGGCGCCGTCGGCGTTGCCATCGGCTTCCGTTCCACCGACGCCACCGTCATGGAATGGCTCGCGGCGTTCGGACTGCTGGTCCTCTTCGCCACGGCACTCACCTGGATCGCCGTCGGTATGGGCCTCATCAGCCCCAACGTCGAAGCCGCCAGCAACAACGCGCTGCCCATGATCCTGCTGCCGCTGCTGTCCAGCGCCTTCGTCCCGCTCGCCTCCATGCCCGGCTGGTTCCGCCCCATCGCCGAGTACCAGCCCTTCACGCCGGCCATCGAGACTCTGCGCGGGCTGCTCCTCGGCAGCGAGATCGGCAACAACGGGTGGATCGCCGTCGCCTGGTGCATCGGCCTCGCGGTACTCGGATACTTCTGGTCCACCTCGAAGTTCAACGGCGACCCGAAGTAACGGCCCTGAAGCAGCAGCCCCGGAGCAACAGCCTCCAAGCAGCCCCGAAGCAACCGCCCTGACCAGCGCGGGCTGCTCCGGGGCTGAGCTACGGTTGGTGCGCAACACGGTTTGGAGGGGGCCGAATTGACACGGGTTGCGATCGTCGGTGGTGGGATCGGGGGTCTGGCCGCCGCGTTGTTCCTGGCGCGGCGGGGACACTCCGTCACGGTGCTGGAGCGGGACGCCCGACGGCCGGGGCGTGATGTCGACGAGGAGTTCTTCGGCCGGCGCCGTCCCGGAGTGCCGCAGGCGAACCAGCCGCACGGGCTGCTGGCCCCGGTCCGCACGGTGCTGCGGGCGGAGAGCCCGGACGTGTACGAGGCGATGCTGCGCATGGGGGCCGTCGAACGCCACGAGTTCGACTGGTTCCCCGAGCATCCGCCCGCCCGGCCGGGCGACGAGGACCTGGTCACGCTGCAGACCCGGCGCATCGTCCTCGAAATCGCCCTGCACGAAGCGGTGCACGGAGAACCGGGCATCGACGTCCGGCTCGGGGAGGCCGCCGAGGGGCTGGCCGTCGACCGGCGCGGTCCCGTCCCACGGGTCACCGGAGTGCGGTCCGCTGCGGGCCGGCACGACGCGGACCTGGTGGTCGATGCCGGCGGGCGCCGCTCCCCGGTGACGGGCTGGCTGTCCGAGGCGGGCTGCCGGGACGCGGTCGTGGAGAACCACCGCATCGGGATCGCGTACGTCTGCCGCTGGTACCGGCTGCGCCCGGACGGACCGCGGAATCCAGGGAGGGTCAAGGCGGGATCGGTCGCGGCCTTCGCGGTCGGCATGGTGTTTCCGTCGGACAACGGCATCTTCGCCGTGTCCCTGACCGTGTCCACATCCGACCCCACCCGGGGAGCGCTCCGGGACCCCGAGGTCTTCGAGCGGGTTGCCCGGACGTTCCCCGCTCCGGCGGCGTGGCTGGATCTGCGGCCCGAGCCGCTCTCCGACGTACTGGCGATGGGAGGCCTCGACAACCGCTGGACGGGTCTCGCAGATGCGGCCGGACCCGTGGTCGACGGGCTGGTCGGGATCGGGGACGCGATCACGCACACCAATCCCACGATGGGACAGGGAGTGGCCCTGGCCCTCCAGGCGGCGCAGTGGGTGGCGCGGCAGGCCGGCACCGCCGAGGACGACCCGGCGGCGTTCGCCGCCGGCTACCACCGCTGGACCGAGCGGACGCTGCGCCCGTGGTTCGACACCCAGGTCGCCATGGACCGGGCCAACGAGGCCCAGCTCAGGAAACCGACTCAGAGGGCGGCGCGGCCGCCGAGCGCGGCAGACCGCGCGAAGGCCGCCCTGTCCGCCTGTTCCTGGGACGATCCGGTCGTCATGCGGGCGCGGGCCCGGATCCGTCATCTCCAGCTGCCCGCGGATCAGGCGTACGGCACGGATGAGGTGCGCGCCCGTGTCGCGAGCTGGCTGGCGGACCGTCCCGACTTCACGCCCGAATACGACGGGCCCGCACGAGAGGAATGGGAGGCCGCGGTGCACCGCACCGGTCGGGCGTTCTGAAACGCTTCCGCGTCGTCAGACGAGAAGCTTCGTCTTCGCTCGCTGGTACTCGTCGTCCGTGAGCGCGCCCTTGTCCTTGAGATCGGCGAGCCTGGTCAGGTCCTCGACGTGGTTGCTCTTCGCCGCGCCGCCCGTGGCATCCGTGCCCGCGGCATCTCGCACGTACGCCTTGAAGGCCGCGTCCCGCTCCTTCGCGTCCTTCGCGTCGCGCGTCCCCATGGACCTGCCGCGGGCGAGCACGTAGATCAGGACGCCCAGATACGGCAGCACAAGGGTCAGGATCAGCCAGCCCGCCTTGGCCCCTCCGCCCAGGTCGTCACTGCGGAAGATGTCCATGATGACGCGGAACAACAGGAACATCCACATCACCCAGAGGAAGAACCAGAGCATGGTCCAGAAGAGGTTGAGCAGCGGGTAGTCGTCCATCGTCCACTCCAGGGCGCCGCGTCGAATGGGTGAATACGAAATAATTCATACCACCGCAATTCGCCCATCGCCCGATGGGCTCCGCCCGTGGTACGGGCGGAGGAGCGGGACGGCCCGGGGCCTACACCGCGTGGTCGTCGACGGTGACGTCAAGGGGCGGGGCCGCAGGCGTGGTGGCCATCGGCCCGGGCTCTGCGCCCATCGGCCCGGGCTCTGCACCCATCGGCCCGGGCTCTGCACCCGCCAGGGCGGCGGTGCGACCCGCCTGGGCGCGTGCGGCCGAGGAGGCCTTCCGGTGGTGGGCCAGGATTCCTATGAAGCCCGCGAGGAACCCGCTGACCAGGCCGGATATCGCATGGTTGGCCGCGTTGACCGATTCGCTGTCCGGTATGCCGATGACCGCGTAATTGACTCCCGCGCTCATCACCGCCCCGATCACTCCGCCGATCACGCCGCTGAGAACGGCTCCGCGCAGCGGTGAGGTCGAGGCGGGGGAGGGAGCGGGGGCGGGGGTGAGCGGTGCGGTCATCGGCGGAGGCCCTCCAGACAGGCTGCGATGAGAGACCGTGAGCGGCCTGCGGGGCACGGTGAACAGCGCGCTCCCGCCTCTGCTCGCACGGGCGGCCCACCGGTCCGGGGGCGCAGCAGATACCTTGCGGCAACGCACGTGTTCTTCGCAACACCTTCTCGTTTTCGGCACTTTGAGCATGCGGCGGGCCGGCCGGCCCCGGGTGTGGCCGCGCCCTCGTTTGTCCGGGATGTGCTGTCGTCGTCGTCAAGGCGCGTACAACAGCGTGGGGTTGGGCTGGTCGAGTGGCAACGCCCCATTGGAGTAAGGCAGTTGAAGGAGCAATGCAGGGAGTGCGGTAGGGGTGGGTGAAGGCGTGTGACGGCCGGCCGGGGGGTGGGTCCGTGAGGTGGTCATGAGTGCTTCGAACATGCCGTAGAGTTGTGTTTACCGACGCGGGGTGGAGCAGCTCGGTAGCTCGCTGGGCTCATAACCCAGAGGTCGCAGGTTCAAATCCTGTCCCCGCTACTGAAGAATCAGACCCGGTACGCATACAGCGTGCCGGGTCTGATTCGTTTGTACGTTCGCCGGGCCGTCGGCCCGCCGGCCGGTGCGACCAGCACCGCGTACGTACTCCCATTGGCCGTCGAGGAGTCGCCCCGCGACCGCGCTCCGGGAACTCTGGGAGTGGTGCGCGGTACCGTCCGCGGCCGTGGATGCACCGGGCAGGAGACCACAGGTGGGGAAGCGGGAGCAGCGGCGGGGGAGGCGCGTCGAGGAGATCCGGAACCGGCGGCTCGTCCGGGCGCTGCCCGGCCTGATGATCGTCGGGGGGTTGCTGTTCGACTTCCTGACCCCGCCCGCCTTCACGGCCGTACCCCTGTTCGCGGCGGCCCCGCTGATCGCCGCGCCGTTCTTCTCGCTCGCCGGCACCATCCGGGTCGGAGCGGCCGCCCTGGTGGCCGTCGCCGTGCTGCGCCTCTACAGCGGCACCCTTTTTCGGGTCGTGCCCTCCATCGAGCTCCTCACCGTTCTCACGGTCTCGGTCCTCGCGGTCTTCATCAACGCGGTCGTACGGCGCAGCAACGAGCAGCTGGCCTCCGCGCGGGTCATCGCGGAGACCGCCATGCGGGCGGTGCTGCCGACGCCGTCCGACCGGATCGGCGGGCTGCACGTGGCCGCGCGGTACGAGGCCGCGCAGGCGGACGAGTTCGTCGGGGGCGACCTGTTCTCCGTGACGGACACCCCGTACGGGGTGCGGCTGGTGGTCGGGGACGTACGGGGCAAGGGGCTGGACGCGGTGGAGGCGGTGGCGGTGGTCATCGGCGCGTTCCGGGAGGCGGCCGAGCAGGAGCGGTCGCTGGAGGGGGTGGCGCAGCGGCTGGAGCGTGCGCTGGCGCGGGAGTCGAGCCGGCGGGGCGGTCTCGACGCGTTCGAGGGGTTCGTCACCGCCGCGCTCGCCGAGATCCCGCCGGGCGCGACCCGGGTACGGATCCTCAACCGAGGCCACCCCGAACCGCTGCTGCTGCACACGGACGGGGGGCTGGACGTCCTGCGGCCCTCGCTGCCCGCGCTGCCGCTCGGGATGGACCTGGGGGTGTGGCCGGATCGCGCCGACGAGTGGGAGCTGCCCGCCGGGTCGACGCTCCTCCTCTATACGGACGGCCTCTCCGAGGCCCGTAACGGCGAAGGCGTCTTCTACGACCCCGCCGAGCGGCTGCGCGGACGGATCTTCCCGGGGCCCGAGGAGCTGCTGTCCGCGCTGACCGATGACGTGCGGCTGCACACCGACGGGGTGACGACGGACGACATGGCGCTGCTCGCGATCGTGCGGCCCACGGAGGGGCAGCCGGAGCGGCGCACGACCGTCAAGATCGTGGGCCTGGGGGGCGGCACGGGATGACGGGGAGAGGCCGGGGCGGAGCTTCGCGACGGAGGCGCCGCGGTGGTTACCACCGTCCGTGACCGTAAGACGTCACTCCGCATAACATTTGACGCAACGTCAGAAAGCGGATAACGGCCGAAGGGCGATCAACTCGCCCGATTCCACCCGGTTGTGTCCCGTAAAGTCCAGGCCAAGGACGTGAATGATCAGTCGGAACGGCTTGGAATCGGACCCGGGTGTCTATTAACGTTCGATAACGCAGCGCGGTTGTCCCAGCCGCCGTCAGAGGCGGCACCGTGCGCGAGCGCCGAATTCCGCAAGGGAACCGGGGAACCACCTACATGGGGTGAATCGGGCATCTCTGTCTCGTCGAGAGGCGGAGGAACCCGTAGGAGACCTTCCTGCTCCGAACCCGTCAGCTAACCCGGTAGGCGAGAAGGAAGGAAAGGAGTGCGCCCCAGTGGCGTCCAACAAGCCTGCCCCCGAAGCACCCTCCCGGTTCGTCCCCGAACACGGAAATGACTTCGGAACCGGGCCCGGTGCCGCTTATGGCACCGACTACGGAACCGACTACGCAGCCGGTTACGGAACCGATCGGGGCAGCGAGTTCGGCAACGGCTTCCGCACCGACGACGCCGAGTCGGACAAGGCGTGGGAGGAATGGAACCCCACCGAGGAGTCCGTCCGTCCCGTGCGCGGCAAGCACCGCGTCGCCAAGCAGCGCAATGGTCTCGCCCGAAGCTCCACCGTCCTCGGCGTCGGTGTCATCGCGGCCGTCGGCGCGGGTGGCATGGCCACCGCGCAGAGCAAGCCGCCGGTCTCCATCTCTCTACCCGATTCCATCTCGGACAAGCTCCCCGAGGCCAAGTCCCTCCCGGGTGTCGGCGCGTTGTTCTCCGGTGAGTCCGAGGCGGAGAAGGCCGAGGCCGAGACCGCTGCCGCCCCGCTGACGACGGCCGGTATCACCACCACCGAGGCCGAGAAGGGCACGACGGACGCCGGCGAGGCGCTCCGCGCCCGCATCCTCCAGCAGGCCGAGCAGCAGCAGGACTCCGCCGACGCCGAGGCCAAGGCAGCCGAGGAGAAGGCCGCCGCGGAGAAGGCGGCCGCCGAGGCGAAGAAGCAGCAGGACGCCGCCGAGGCCAAGGTCGCTGCCGCGAAGAAGAAGGCCGCGGAAGAGGCGAAGAAGAAGGCGGAGGCCGTGCGGCTGGCCAAGCTCGCCGCCAGCTACGCCATCCCCACCTCCTCGTACACGATCACCTCGACCTTCGGCGAGGCCGGTTCGATGTGGTCCTCCGGCTACCACACGGGCCTCGACTTCGCGGCGCCGACCGGTACCCCGATCAAGGCCATCCACAGTGCCACCGTCAAGTCGGCCGGCTGGTCCGGCGCGTACGGCTACCGCACGGTCCTGGAGCTCGACGACGGCACGGAGCTGTGGTTCTGCCACCAGTCCTCGATCGGCGTCAGCGTCGGCCAGAAGGTCACCACCGGAGACACCATCGGCCGCGTCGGCGCGACCGGCAACGTGACCGGCCCGCACCTCCACCTGGAGGTCCACACCCCCGACGGCACGGGGATCGATCCGATGACCTGGCTGCGCGCCCGGGGCCTGACGGTCTGAGGCCGCTGTACGGTTCCGAGCCGGGGATTCCCGGCTCGTTGCCGTGCCCCGAGCCGCTCGTGGGCCACTGAAACGCCGGCAGTCCTGACGCTCACCCCCCGACGCCGGGGCTGCCGGTCCGCATGTCTGCGCTCGCCCCGGCGGCATGCCGTCGCCGCTGTGGCTGTAGCTGTAGCTGTAGCAGCCATGGAATAGCCGGGGCGGTGCGACGGGTTGTTCCACCCATGACTTCTCTTCGCAAGCTCGGCTCCTCCGGCCTCCAGGTCTTCCCGCTCGCCCTCGGCGGCAATGTCTTCGGCTGGACCGCCGACGAGGCGCAGTCCTTCGCCGTTCTCGACGCGTACACGGCGGCCGGCGGCAACTTCGTCGACACCGCCGACACGTACTCCTCCTGGGTCCCCGGCAACGAGGGCGGCGAGTCCGAGACCGTCCTCGGGAAGTGGTTCGCCGCGAGCGGCAGGCGTTCCGACGTCGTCCTGGCCACCAAGGTCGGCGCCCACCCCTCGTACAAGGGGCTCGCCGCCGCCACCATCAAGGCCGGGGCCGAGGAATCGCTGCGCCGGCTCGGCACGGACTACATCGACCTCTACTACACGCACTTCGACGACGAGACCGTCCCGGTCGAGGAGATCATCACGGCCCTCGACCAGTTGGTGAAGGAGGGCAAGGTCCGGGAGATCGCCGCGTCCAACATCAGCGCGGAGCGGCTCCGTGCCTCGCTCGACTTCTCCGAGCGCGAGGGACTGGCCCGTTATGTGGCGCTCCAGCCGCACTACAACCTCGTCTCGCGCGACACCTACGAGGGCGCGCTCCAGGACACCGCCGCCGACGCCGGACTGGCCGCCGTGCCGTACTACGCACTCGCCGCCGGCTTCCTGACCGGCAAGTACCGCCCCGGTACGACCGTGGACAGCCCCCGTGCCGGCGGTGCCACCCAGCACCTGGAGAGCGAGCGCGGCCAGAAGGTGCTTGCCGCGCTCGACAAGGTGGCGCAGGAGCGGGGTGCCGAGATCGCCACCGTGGCGCTGGCCTGGCTGGCCTCCCGGCCGACCGTCACGGCCCCGATCGCCTCCGCCCGTACGGTCGAACAGCTTCCCGCACTGCTGGCCGTCGCCGAGCTGCAGCTGACCGACCAGGACCTGACCGAGCTCACCGAGGCATCGGCCTAGGGCTGCCGGCCGTACGGGGGTTGCCCGTACGGCTGTTGGCTGTGCGGGGATTGCTCGTGCGGCTGTTGTCCGTACGGCGGTTGCCCGTACGCGGGCGGGCTGTACGGCTGTTGGCCGTAGGCGGCTTGGCCGTACGGGTACGAGGAGTGCGGGCCCTGGTGGTGCGGGCCGGGGCCGGCGTAGGGCTGGTGCGGGCCGTGCCCCTGGTACGGCCCGTAGCCCTGGTACGGCCGGTGCGCGGGCCGTACCGGCCGGGGGCGCAGCCGGCCCGACGCCTGCGCCGCGTACGCCAGGGCGGGTCCGGCGACTTCGCGGCGCTGCCACAGGTGGTGCAGCAGCTCCAGCTCGCGTTCGGCCAGCTCCGGGCCTGCCGTGCCGTGGCGGGCCTGTCGGCGCAGAAAGGCCAGTGACGTCGCGAACGACTCGTACTCCGCGACCGTACGGGCCGCCGCCTTGCCCCGGGCCTTGGCCTGGGACCTGGCGTGCGATGCGGCCCTGGACACGGACTGGGCGTCGGCCGGGGCCGGCAGATGGCCCGGATGAGCGGAGGGGCCGCCTCCAGCTGCCGTCGCATGCCACCGGCGGGCCGCGTCCCTGGCCATGCCGCGGGCCCGCATCGAGGACAGGGCGAGGGGTTCGGTGGGGGCCAGCCAGCCGGCTGCCGCGTAGGCGGGCAGTTCGACGGCCAGGGTGCGCAGCTCGCGCAGGCGGGACCAGATCGCCAGCCACGTCACCAGCCCGAAGGCGGGCACCATGAAGGCCCCGTACACGATGTAGAAACCGTACGGGCCGAACGTCGACGACCCGTTCCACAGGGCGTGCATGCCCATCGCGAGGACCAGGCCGAGCAGGGGCAGCGCGATGCGGCGGAACCGCCCGCGGTGCGCGCTGCCCGCCGCGATCCCGAAGCCGATGCCGGTCATGACGGTGAAGAGCGGATGCGCGAACGGCGACATCACCGCCCGTACGAAGAACGTCGCGACGGTCACGGACGCGAACCCCGAGCCCAACTGCTGGTCCTCGCCGAAGGCGTTGCCCAGGTACAGGATGTTCTCGGTGAAGGCGAAGCCCGTCGCGGCGAATCCCGCGACGACCACGCCGTCGACGATCCCGTTGAACTCCCGTCTTCGGAACAGGAAGAGCAGCAGCACGGCCGTGGCCTTGGCGCTCTCCTCGACGACGGGCGCTATGACCGTGGCGCCCAGGGTGTCCGCGCTGCCCGGGTCGGCGGTGGCCGTGGCGATCCACTCGGTCGCGAAGGAATTCGCGATGATCGCGACCAGGGCGGCCGCGCAGGCGCCCCAGGCGAAGGCGAACAGCATGCTGCGCCACGGGCCCGGCTCCACCCGGTCCAGCCAGCGGAAGGCCGTCATCAGCAGGGGGACGGGCAGGACAGCCAGACCCAGACCGACGAGGAAGCCCTGCGTCCCCGTCTGGTCGCGGACCAGGGCCAGGATCACCAGACCGCACAGGGCCAGCACGGTGAAGACGGCGACGACACGGAGCGTCCGGCTCCGCCAGAGCATGCTGACGCGGCGCGGACGGTATCGCCACTGGCCCCGCTCCGGCACAGCCGCCAGGATCTCGCCGACCCGCTGCTCCTCGAGCACCGGGACGGAAGGCTGTGACTGCCGCTGCTGCTGGACAGAACCGTCGGACGACACCCCACGACCCTAACGAGACGGACTGACAACGGCCATGGCGTATCACCTGGCCCGGTCCACCGGGGAGCGGTGGCCGGGGAGTGGTGAACGGTCAGTGGCGAGCGGTCAGTGGCGGGCGAAGAGCAGGTCGTGCACGACATGGCCCTTGTCCAGGCCCTGTCCCTCGAACCGGGTCAGCGGCCGGAAGGCGGGCCGTGGTGCGTAGCCGCCGTCCGCCGTCGTGTTCTCGAAGCGCGGGTGTGCCGTCAGCACCTCGAGCATCTGCTCGGCGTACGGCTCCCAGTCGGTCGCGCAGTGCAGGACCGCTCCGGGCCGCAGCCGCTGCGCCACCAGGTCGAGGAACTCCGGCTGGATCAGCCGGCGCTTGTGGTGGCGGGACTTGGGCCACGGGTCGGGGAAGTACACCCGGAGCCCGTCCAGTGCGTCCGGCTTCAGCATCTCCCGCAGCAGGATGATGGCGTCGCCGTTGGCGACCCGGATGTTGGACACACCGTTCCGGTCCGCGAGACGGAGCAGGTTGCCCTGGCCCGGGGTGTGCACATCGACCGCGAGGATGCCGGTGCCGGGGTCGTCGGCGGCCATCTGCGCGGTGGCCTCGCCCATTCCGAAGCCGATCTCCATCACCACCGGCAACCCGTCGAACAGCTCCGGCAGATCGAGGGCGCGCAGCCCGTCGATGTCCAGGCCCCACTTCGGCCAGAGCCGCTCCAGGGCGTCCTGCTGGCCGGGCGTGACCCGGCTGCGGCGCGGCTGGAAGCTGCGGATCCGGCGCTCGTGGTGCGAGCCGGCCGGATCGGCGGCGGGGCCGCCGGGGAAGCGGGGATCCTGGCGCAGCCTGCGCCGGCGGTCCAGGGCTGCGGCACGCAGCTCGTCCGGGATCCCGGCGGTGGCGGGCACGGCCGCGGAGCCGGCTTCGGGCGCGGTGGGCGCCCCGGGCACGGCCGCGGAATCGGCCTCGGGCGGGACGGGTGGGTGGCCGGCGCCGGGCGCGACCGCCGTCGGTTCGGCTCCGGGCGCGGCGTCGCCGGGCGTCGCGGGGGAGGGGTTCATGGGCTCAGACACAATGCCCTGATTCTACGGCGGGCGGCTTCCACCCCGTCCCCTGTGCCCGCAGGAGCGCCCTGCGCGCCACCTCCCGCCCGATGGGCAGCGAGGCGGTGGCGGCGGGCGACGGGGCGTTGAGCACATGCACGGTGTGCGGGGCCTCGCGGATCAGGAAATCGTCCACCAGGGTGCCGTCACGGAGCACGGCCTGGGCCCTGACCCCGGCGGGGGCGGGCCGCAGATCGGCCTCTGTCACATCGGGCAGCAGCCGCCGCACGGCCGCCGTGAACGCGTGCTTCGAGAGCGAGCGGCGCACCTCGCCCGCCCCGTACCGCCAGTGTCTGCGGGCGATCCGCCAGGAGCCCGGCCAGCTCAGCGTGTCCATCAGCTCGCGCGGGCGCACGACCGGCCAGCCGTAGCCCTCCCGGGCCAGCGCGGGGACCGCGTTCGGACCGACGTGGACGCCGCCGTCGTGGCCGCGGGTCAGATGCACACCGAGGAACGGGAACGCCGGATCCGGCACCGGATAGACCAGGCCGCGCACCAGGTCGGGCCGGGCCAGCTCGTAGTACTCGCCCCGGAAGGGCACGATCCGCACCCCCGGGTCGTCGCCCGCGAGCCGCGCCACCCGGTCGCACTGCAGTCCGGCGCAGTTGACCAGCACCCGGGCCCGCACCACCAGGCCGTCCGCCGTACGCACCGCGACGCCCCACGGCCGCCGGTCGATCGCGGTGACCTCGGCGCCGAACCGGATGAGCCCGCCGGCTTCCCGCACCTCGGCGGCGAAGCGCTCGGCGACCGCGGCGAAGTCGCACACCCCGGTCGTGCCCACCCGGATCGCGGCGAGGCCGCGCACCCGGGGTTCGTACTCCGTGATCTGCGCAGGGCCCAGCTCGCGCACCGGCAGCCCGTGCTCGCGGCCGCGCTGGACCAGCGCGTGCAGCCGGGGCAGCTCGGAGCGCCCGGTCGCGACGATCAGCTTGCCGGTCACCGCGTGCGGGATGCCGTGCTCGCGGCAGAAGTCGACCATCTCGGCGGCGCCGCGCACCGCGTACCGCGCCTTGAGCGAACCCGGGCGGTAGTAGATGCCGCTGTGGATCACCCCGCTGTTGCGCCCCGTCTGGTGCCGGGCGGGGCCCCACTCCTTCTCCAGCACGGTGACCCTCGTGCCCGGAGCGGCCCGGGTGATCGCATACGCGGTCGACAGACCGACGATCCCGCCGCCGATCACCAGCACATCGCAGTCGTACGCCGCGTGCGTCATCATCACGCCACCTCCCACCCCGATAGTGCACTGACCCACTGACAACGCACTCAAACCCGTGCGGGCCAGCGTGGCGCCGGCGGACTCGGCCCCTACGCCGGGGCCACCAGCAGCGGGCGGGCGCGTTCCCGCAGCTCGACGACGCGCGGCTCGTCCCCGTAGGGCTCCAGCCGGTGCAGCAGATCACGTACGTACTCGGTGGTCCGGGCCGACGAGATGCGGCCCGCGACCTCCACCGCGCGGGTGCCGGCCGCGCAGGCCGCGTCCAGATTTCCCGACTCCAGCTCGGCGACGGCCGACACCACGAGCCGTAGTCCGTGCGAGCGGACGAACTCCTCGGTGGGTCTGGACAGCGCCTGCTCGGTGAAGCGCCGGACCTGCCGGGGCGCCTTGAGGTCGAGGTGGCACTCGGCGGCATCGGCGGCGAACCGGTCGTACGAGTAGAAGCCCAGCCACGACGGGTCCGCGTCGCCGTCCCGGGAACGCTCCAGCCACCCCTCGGCGGCCTTCAGCGCGGCCCCCGCCGCCGGTGCGTCGCTCGCCTTGGCATGGGCCCTGGCCTCCACCAGCCGGAAGAAGCTCATCGTGCGCGCCGTAGCGAGTCCCCGGTTGCGCTCCACGGCCGCCTGCGCGAGGTCGACGCCCTCGTCGGCGAAGCCGCGGTAGGTCGCCTGCAGGGACATGGAGGCGAGGACATAGCCGCCCAGAGGTACGTCGGCCGCGGCGCGCGCCAGGCGCAGCGCCTGGATGTAGTAGCGCTGGGCGGCCTCCTGCTGGCCGGTGTCGAAGGCCATCCAGCCGGCGAGCCTGGTCAGTTCGGCCGCGGCGCCGAAGAGCGCCCGGCCCACCTCGTCGCTGTACGAGCCCAGCAGCAGGGGTGCGGCGTCGACCCGTAAGCACTCCGGGACCATGGACGAACGCCAGTCCCCGCCGCCGTACTTGGAGTCCCAACGGCGTGCGTCCTGGGCGGCCTCGCGCAGTTTGGACACATCGCTGTGGCCGACCCGCAGCGGTGAGAGCCCGTGTGCGGAGTCCGGACCGGGCTGGGCCGGGATGGACACGCCCTGCACCGGCACGGATACGGGGACCGACGGTCCGCCGTGCCCGGGGAGCGGCGGCGCCGGCTGGTCCGGCGCACCCGACGCGCTCTGCGCCCCCGTTGCGCCTCGTGCGCCCTGTGTGCCGAGAACGGCGGCCTCGGCGGCGGCCGAGGCACGGGCGACCGACGGGTCGGCGGGGGATATCAGCCAGCGGGACGCGGGAGTGGCGTACGCACTCACGGAGAACGAGCCCGCCAGCGACTGCCAGATCCCGCCGCTGCCGGCCCGCCGTCCGGCCAGATCCAGCCGGTACAGCTCGGTCGCCGAACGGACCGCCTCACCCACATCGCGCGGAAACGTCAGGCCCACCTCGGGCGCGGGATCGGCGTCGGCCAGCCCGATCTCGTGCAGCGGGACCGGGCGGCCGAGCTTGGCGCCGATCGCCGCCGCGATGAGATGGGGCGCGGCGCCCTGCGGCACCATGCCCTTGGAGACCCACCTGGCCACCGAGGTCTTGTCGTACCGAAGTGTCAGTCCGCGCTGCGCCCCGAGGTCGTTGACCCGCCGGGCGAGCCCGGCGTTGCTGATTCCCGCGAGGGCGAGAACGGTTCCGAGCTTCTCGTTCGGCCCGCGTTGCTCCCTGGACATGCGCCACCCCTCGACACACAGACGGCAGCCGCGTCACCGTTGAGGCGCGCGGCATTCGTACCGTGTTCTCCCCAGGGACGAACCCTCGCACTCCGGCCGCACACGCATTTGGCCGAGCCCCGAGGAATATGCCGCTCTGCTGAGAACATCAGTAAACCCAGCGTAGTTCGCCGCATCCCTACCGTTAAGGGGCGGACGTCCGTATGGCGGGATTGTTGTCCGTCCGGCCCTCCCGGCGGCGAACAGCCGCGCGCGTCGGCGGACGGCGGCGCACTGCCGGGAGCCCCGGGGCGCGAGAGGGCGGCGGGGCGGCCGGGACGGGCGGGGCGGAGATCGGGTGAAGGCGGGGCGGAGGGAAAGCGGGGGCGCCGGGGAGGAGGCGTGCGGTCCGCCGGTGCGAGCCTGCGGGAGGGGCCGGGGCCCGCGGCCCGGAAGCGGTCCTGAAGGGCGTGCGAGGGGATCGCCCGGGCGGTGCGGGGGAGTTGTGGAGCCAGGGGTGGCGTGGGCGGCCCTGCCGCTCCGTCCCCCGGGCTGACCAGCCCGGACCGGCGCCGCGGGCGGCGGCCCCGACTCCCGGTCCGTGGAGGCCGGCCGGCCCTTGCGGGCCCCCGTTCCGAGGTGTCCCGGCGTGCTCCTCATGTGTGGCCGTGCGCCCGGCCGTGCGCTCTGCCCGGGTCCGTACGGAAGCGCTTCCATGGGTGCTGCGTGGGTCGGCCCGCCGCACTGGACACGGCGGGCTGGGGGAAACCGCCGCCTCATTCCCCGCAGGCGGCGGACCGGTCCGGGAGGCGAACTCCGCCTCCCGGACTGTGCGTCGGACCGGGACGGGGGGCCGGTCCGGGGCCCGGGCCGGCGAAGCGCTCCGAGCGTGGCGGTCCGTGCCGTCCGGTCCGGACCTCCCGGCAGTCCGAGGCGGTCCGCCGCGGTCCGCGGCACTGTCCGGTGCCGCTCGGCGCAATCCCGTACGTATACGGATGAAGGCGTCCAGGACCTTCCGGGCGCCCGGTTCCCCCGCACTCCAAGATTGGCTGAATGTCGCCGGTCGAGCGGGGTTGGGCCGCGGGATTCGCGGACATCTCGCCCGCCGTACCCGTGGGGCATGCACGGTGGCCGGATCCGGGCCGTCGAATGGGGTAAGCGCGGGCACGCAACACACGCAATCCGTAACTCCGTTGCCACCGGAACCGACGCGCGCGGCCGACGGACCGGTCGAAGCGGCCGGAGGCCCCGTTCCGGCCTTTGCCAGGGGCGCATGCGCTCACGACGTGCGCCGTCCGTAGCCACTCCTGCACGCCGTTGTCGTGGCAGCATGTCCGCAACGGCGCCGCGCGTTACCGGAGTTCTCCCGATAGCGCCCAGCCGCGCCGTTTTGTCCACAGCCTGTGGAGGCGGCGATGCGTTGGTTGGTGGGTTGGAGCAGTATCGCCGCGAGCTTCGGCACTGTCGGGGCGGTCGGCGCGAGCGACGAGGGGCGCACGATGCACCCCGTGGGTTCCCAACTCCTCTGGGGGGACCCGGATCCGCTCTGGGCGGTGGGTGACTGGCGGCCCGACGAGATCCGCACCGTACGGGTGGACACGGCCGAAGGGGCACCGACGGTCCGCCTCGCCGTACTGGGCTGCTGCGGCGCCACGGACGAACAGCTGCGCGTCGGCCTCCTCGCCGCCCGTGGCGGAGCCCTGCGCCACCTCACCGCATGGACCGGCAGCTACACGGCCGTTGTCCAGATAGGGCGACGGATCACGGTGGTCGGGGACCTCGCCGGAGCCCGCCCCGTCTTCTACACGCCCTGGGCCGGCGGCACGGCGTACGCCACCGCCGCGCTCCCGCTCGCCGACCTCATCGAGGCGCAGCTCGACATCGGCCACCTCGCCGCGCTGCTCGCCTGCCCCGAGACCCCGGAGGCACTGCGTGACGGCACTCCGTACGCCGGGGTGAAGCGCATCCCGCCGGGGCACGCGCTGATCCTCCGCGAGGGCTCGCGGGAGATCACCGGTTACGAGGCGGTGGCCTCCCTCGCCGTGGCCGCGCCCGAACTCGACCCGGTGAGCGCCGTCGAGGGGGTGCGCGACGCCCTGGTCGAGGCCGTACGCGCCAGGCTGCTGGCCCCGCGGCACGCTCCGGAGACCCTGCCGCCCGACCCGGGGCCGGTCCCCGGCATGGGACCCGCCGAACGCCGCGCGGCCCGGGGCGCGCCCGTGCCCGGCATCGGATCCGACCTTTCCGGAGGCAGCGCGTCGGCCACCCTGGCGCTGCTCGCGGCCGGCCTTCCCGGACTGCCCGGCACGCTCCTGGGCCACGGAACCGGGGCGGGCGAGCGGCTGCTCGCCGTCACGTTCAACGACCTGACCACCCGCGACCACGAGGACGAGCTCGAACGCGCCCGCGTCATCGCCGCCAACCCGCGGCTGCACCATGTGGTCGTCGCCGCGCGCGAAGAGGCGCTGCCGTACGCGGAACTGGAGAACGGCCCCCTGACCGACGAGCCGGCCCCCTCCCTCGTCCTCGTCGAACGCCACCGCCGCCGGCTCTCCGCGGGCAGCGCGGACCACTTCGTGGGTGACGGCGCCCGGCAGGTGCTCGATGCCCATCCGGCCCGCCTCGCCGACCTGCTGATGGACCGCCGCCGACGGCATCTGCTGCGTCCGGTCGCCGCGCTCGCCAAGGCCGAAGGCCCGTCCGCGCACTCCCTGTTCGTGCCCCTGACCGTCTACCGGGCGGCCCGCAGGCTGGCCCGTACGTCGTACCGCACCGGACTCGAAGCGGCGGCCGGGCGGCTTCCCGACGCCAACCGCCTCGCCCCCGATCTCGACACCCCGGCCGACGCCTCGCTCTCCGCGCTGACCTGGTCGCGCCCGGGGCCCGCCGCCCGCTGGCTGACCGGGGAGGCGCTCGCTGAAGTATCGGTTCGCCTTCAGGAGGCGGCGATCCGCCCCACCTCCGTCCAGCGCCCCGGCGAGGCCCGCGCCAGGGCCGCGCTCACCCGGGCAGCCGCCGACCACCGGATCCTGGAGCAGGCCGCCGAGGTCCGCAGCCAGCGGCTGCACGCCCCCTTCCTCGACAACCAGGTCGTACGCGCCGCCCGTGCGCTGCCCGAGTCCCTCCGGGTCCAGCCGGGGGCCCGTGCGGCGGTCCTGCGCCGGGTCCTGGCGGGTGCGGGCATCCACGAGCTGCCGCCCGGCTGGGGCGCCCCGTCCCAGGCCACCTCGACCGCGGTCACCCGGACCGGCCTGCGCACCGCGCTGCCCGAGCTGATCGCCCTCTTCGACGCCCCGCTGCTCGCCGACGCGGGCCTGGTCGAGGCCCGCGTCGTACGGAAGGCCCTGCGGGCGGCCGCCGAGGGCGAACCCCTTCCCCTGGACGGCCTCGCCGACCTCGCCTCCACCGAACTGTGGCTGCGCCGCCTCGTCTCGCGCCGCGGCACCTGCTGGACGGGCACGGCGGCACCGCGCCAGCGCGCGGTCGCCGGCGGAGTGGTCCCGGCACGCCGCACGCTCCAGCCGTAGGGCCTGTCCGGCTGAGCAGGGCCGTACGACCGGTGCCGAAAGCAGCGCAGTCCGCCCTCCACTGTCCGACCGGCGGGACACAATGGCGGGGTGCGGTATCTGATCCTGGGCGCCACGGAGGCGCGAGACGAGACGGGCGGTGTGCTGCCCCTGGGCGGCACCCGGCTGCGCGCCCTTCTCACCGCCCTGGCCCTGCGCCCCGGCCGGTCCGTGCCGGTCGCCGAGCTCGTCGACGACATCTGGGCGGACGATCCGCCGGCGGACGCCCCCGCCGCGCTCCAGGCCCTCGTCGGCCGGCTGCGCCGGGTGCTGGGGAGGGACGCGCTCACCAGCACCCCGGGCGGCTACCGGCTGGCCGCCGGACCGGACGAGGTCGACCTGTACGTGTTCGAGCGGCTGGCCCGGCAGGGCGCGGCCGAGCTGGCGGCGGACGCCCCCGAGGAGGCAGCGGGCACGCTCCGCACGGCACTCTCGCTCTGGCGCGGCCCCGCCCTGGCCGACCTGCCCGACCGGGACCACGGTCACGCGCTGCGTCCCCAGGCCCAGCGGCTGTCCGCGGTGGAGCGCCGCATCGAGGCCGACCTGCGGTGCGCGGAGGCCGGTACGCCGACGGGGGACGCGGCCGACGAGCGGACCCCGCCCGCCGGGGACGCGGCCGCCGCCCTGGTGCCCGAGCTCATGGAGCTGACCGCGGCCCACCCGTACGACGAACGCTTCCGCGCCCAGCTCATCCGCGCGCTGCGCGCCGCCGGCCGGCAGGCGGACGCGCTCGCCGCGTACGAGGACGCGCGCCGCGCCCTCGCCGAAGGCCTCGGCACCGACCCAGGACCGGAGCTGGCCGCCCTCCACCACGAACTGCTCACCCCGGCATCCGCGCCCGGTTCAGCAGCGACGGACCCCGCCCGGGGCAACCTCCGCCCCAGGCTCACCTCGTTCGTCGGACGCGAGCCCGAGCTCCGGGCCATCCGGGACGAGCTGACCCGCTCCCGGCTGGTCACTCTCACCGGCCCGGGAGGCTCGGGGAAGACCCGTCTCGCGGAGGAGTCGGCGGCGCAGCGTGGCCGCGCCGCGTCCGGCGACGTCTGGCTCGCCGAACTCGCCCCGGTGGACGATCCCGAGGCCGTCCCCGGAGCGGTGCTCTCCGCCCTCGGGCTGCGCGAGACGGCCCTGCTGCGGGACAGCGGCCACGACGGAACGTATCTGCGCACCGACCCCGTCGATCTGCTCGTCGATCACCTCGCGCACTGGTCAGGCTCCCGCCCCTTCCTCCTCGTCCTCGACAACTGCGAGCACGTCATCGCAGCGGCGGCCGAGCTGGCCGAGACCCTGCTGACCCGCTGCCCCGGGTTGCGCATCCTCGCCACCAGCCGTGAACCGCTCGGCGTGCCCGGCGAATCCGTACGCCCGGTGGATCCCCTCCCGGCCGGTCTCGCGTACCGCCTCTTCACCGAGCGGGCCCGGGCCGTGCGCCCCGGATTCGACCCCGGGCGGGAGTCCGCGCACGACGCGGAGGCCGTCGCCGAGATCTGCCGCCGGCTGGACGGTCTGCCGCTCGCCATCGAGCTCGCCGCCGCCCGGCTCCGGGTGCTCGGCCCGCGCCAGATCGCCGACCGGCTCGACGACCGGTTCCGCCTGCTGACCGGCGGCAGCCGGACGGTACTGCCGCGCCAGCAGACCCTGCGCGCGGTGGTCGACTGGTCCTGGGACCTCCTGGACGAGGACGAACGCACCGCCCTGCGCCAGGTCTCGGTCTTCGCGGGCGGCTGGGACCTGCCCGCCGCCGAGGCGGTCGTCACCACGGCGTCCGGTCCTGCCCGGCACACCGCCGCCGACACCGCTGACGTCATCGGGGCGCTCATCGACAAGTCCCTCGTCGTCGCCGCCCCGGCCGCCGACGGCCGGATGCGCTACCGCCTGCTGGAGACCATCCACGAGTACGCCATCGAGCGCTGCGCCGAGACCCCCGACATCCGGGCCGCAGCCGGGCGGGCGCACACGGCCTACTTCCTGGCGCTCGTCGAGGAGGCCGAGCCGAAGCTGCGCTCCGCCGACCAGCTCCCCTGGATCCAGCGCCTGGAGACGGACCTGGACAACATCAGGGCCGCTCTGCACCGCACCACCGCCACCACCGCCCCCACCGGCCCGTCCGAGCCGGACGCGGCGCGTCTGGTGCTGGGTATCGGATGGTTCTGGTGGCTGCGCGGCTACCGCGTCGAAGGCCTCACCTGGACCCGGCGGGCCCTCGGGCTCGGTCCGGAACCCGCCGACGACACCGATCCCCGCTACTGGCCGCGGATGAACATGCACATGCTGCGCTTCTTCCTGGAGTCGGAGAGCGTTCCGTCCGACCTGAACGGGGAGGGTCAGCAGTCCCCGGAGTTCGTGAGCCGGATGACCGACGCGTTCATCACCTCGGGGCCCCAGTCCGCCCGCTTCCCCGGGCTGCTCTGGCCGATGACCTCGTTCATCGCCCTGGGCACGACGGACATACACAACGTACGGCGGAAGATCGACGCCGTCGTCGACAACACCCGTGTCCACGGCGGCGCCTGGGAGTACGGTGTCGCGCTGATGTTCCGGACGCACATGATCGTCGACATGCCGGGCGGCATGCCGGGGGTCGACGAGGACCTGGCGGAACTCCGGGTGCTGAGCCGCCGCGTCGGGGACCGCTGGATGCGCGCACAGGTCGCGAGCGCCGCCGCCGAGGCGGGCATGATGCGCGGACGGTACGACGAGGCGCGTGCCGCCTACGAGGAGGCGCTGCTGCTCGCCCGTGAGGTCGGGGCCAACGCCGAGGCCCCGTTCCTCCTGGCCCGGCTCGCCGAACTCTCCTACCGCACGGGCGACCTGGCCTCCGCCGAGCAGGGCCTGGACCGGTCGGAGGCCGAGGCGGAGCGCTACCAGACGAACGAGGCGGCCGCGTACGTCCACTATCTGCGGGCCACCATGGCACTGGACCGCGGTGACATCACGGACGCGAGGCGCAGACTGACCGAGGCGACGAGGAAGAACGAGGGCGACAACCCGCCGACGCAGTTCCCCGCACTGCTGGACGGGCTGTCGGCCCGCATCGCCGTGTACGAGCCGGGCCCCGAAGGCGGTCCGGCCGCCGGGCTGCGCGGGCTGACGGCGTCCCTCGCCGCGGCGAGGGACGCACAGTGCGCCGAGGTCGTCACCGGATACCTGGCGGACGGTGCGGCGACCGTACTGGCGAAGCTGGGCCATCACTCCGCCGCCGTACGTGTCCTGGCCGCCGCCGACAGCTGGCGGCTGTCCGGCCCCAGGACCGCGGCGGAGCAGTCCGAGGTGGACGCGGCCGAGCAGTTGGCCCGCGAGGAGCTGGGGACGCGGAGTTACGAGACGGAGCGCGCTGCGGGCCGCGGACTGACCCTTGACGACGTCATCGGCCTGCTGGAGGAGATCACCGGTCCGCCGGAGAACGACACCGACCCGCAGGCGGACTGCGCCGACCCGCAGGCGGACAGCACCGGCCCGCCGGAGAACGGCACCGGCCCGGTCAGCGGCAACTGATCCGGGATTCGGCCCAGTCCGCGAGGGCCACCCCGCCGAACGGGGTCGTCGGCTCCACGACGAGACGGATCCGGTCCTGGCCCTCGATGCCGACCCCGACCGGCACGGCCGGGTCGTCGCCGTTCATCACGGGGGACTGCCACAGCCGCGCTCCGTCGCCGTTGAACACGGAGAAGCGCACCGATCCGAGCCCGAGCGTCAGATCGTCGACGCCGACCATCGCCTCGTAACGCGTGCACTGACGGTTCAGCTCGATGACGACCGACGATCGGCTGTGGACGGTCACGCCGTGGGCGTAGCGCGTGCCGCCGATCGACATCCCGGAACGCTGCCAGACCCAGCTGCTCTCACCGAGCACCACCTCGGGGCCGGTGTGGTCGCCGAGGAGGCTGTAGCTCAACTCGCTGACCTGGTAGACCTCCGGCGCCGGTGCGGGAGGCGGCGGAGGCGTCGGCGCCGGTGCGGGCGGCGGCTTCGGGGCCGGCGGCTGAGGTGCCGGAGCCTTCGGCTCGGGCTTCGGGGGCGGCGTGGGGGTGGGCGTCGGCGTCGGGGTCGGTGTGGGCGTCGGCTTCGGCGGTACGGGAGCGGGCGGCGCGGGCTTGGGCGGGGCCGGCTTCGGCTTGGGCGGTGCGGGCGACGGCACCGCGGGCGCCACGGCCGGCGGCTTGGCCACCGGCTTCGCCTCGGGCTGCGGCTGGTCGTCGCCGACCAGCGCCCACACCAGCCCGGCGGCGGCCGCGACGGCTACCGCCGCCGCGATACCGGCCTTCGCCGGAGCGCCGAGCCCCTCGGAGGCGGCGGCGCCACCGGCGGACCCGGCGGACGAACTCCCGCCGGTCGCCGCGGCTGCGGCCCCCGCGCCCGCGGCACCGGCCGCCCCGCCCGCCACGATGCCGGCGGCCTTGAGCGCGTATCCGGCGGCGAACCAGCCGATGACCGCGACCGGGAGCAGCGCGGGAATCCCGGCATTCACATGGGCCAGTTCGCCCGCGGCCAGCCGGCACTTCACGCATTCGTCCAGGTGCCCCCGCAGTCCGCGCTCGGCCCGCATCCGCAGCCCGCCACGGGCGTAGGCGCCGAGCCGGTCGGCGTAGCGGGCGCAGTCGCCGCCCGTGGTGAGCGCCTGGCTCACATGGGCCTGCAGATAGGCCTGCTTGAGTCCTTCGCGCGCCCGGCTGGCCAGCACGGATGTGGCGTTGGCGGTGAGCCCGAACAGCGGGGCGATGTCGCTGGGCGACTCCTCCTCGACGGTGGTGTGCCACAGGACCGCCTGCCAGCGCTCGGGGAGGCTGCGGAAGGCCTGCATCGCCATCGACTGCTCGGCCTCGTGCATCGCCAGCACATCGGCGCCGAGATCGAGGGTGTCCGCGTCCGACACCTCGGACGAGCGCGAGGCCTGGGCGGCGAACGCCGCGAAGTCGTCTACCAGTTGCTCCCGCTTCGCGGTTTTTGTCCAGGAGGCGCCGACGTGCCGGACCGCCGTCATCAGATAGGCGCGCACCGCCTCCTCGGGCCCTTTCCCGCCGCGTACCGCCTGCAGCGTCCGGGCGAACACCTCGGCCGTCAGGTCGTCGGCGGTGTGCGCGTCCCGGCAGCAGGTGCGCGCGTACCGGCGCACCGCGTCCGAGTGCCGGCGGAACAACTCCTCGTACGCGAGGTCGTCGCCGTCCCGCATCTGCTGGATCAAATGAGCGTCGGACGGGGCGAGTCCGGAGCCATCCGTGGCGGCCGGGCCGCCGCCCACCCGCTGCATGGGGACCGCGGCCGCTGCTGCGGCGTCGATCGCGTCCGGGTCGGCCGGGGCCGGATTCCCGGCCGGCGTGGGGGGCCAAGGGCCGGGCAGGACCGTTCCGCCGCCCTCTTCGTCCGCGCCCTGACGCTCGTCCGCGCCCTGACGCTCGTCCGCGCCCTGACGCTCGTCCGCGCCCTGACGCTCGTCCGCGCCCTGACGCTCGTCCGCGCCCTGACGCGCGGGCCCGGCCTGGCTCGGCACCTGCCCCGGAGGCAGTCCGCCCGCGCCGGTTGTGCCGTCCGCGGTGGAGACACCGTCGAACGACTCTTCCTGCTGCCCGTCACCGCTCATCGCGGACGCCCCCGTATGCGCTTTCGGACCCGAACACCGGGCAAGCGTGCCACAGGGCCCGGGAACGGCGGACGCTCAGCCCCGGCAACCACTCATCCGGGGCGTTCTCCCGAATATGAGCACTAGCGGACACTCGTTCGGGGCAGGATGAACAGGATGTGCTGCTGGAGCAGTTGAGCACCCTCGTGCCGGAAGCGCCGACAGACCCCGCAGCCGGTCCGCCGGTCCGCCCCCGCAACCACGGGGCCGCACCGGCGTACCGGTCCATGGCCGCTCACGCAGGCCGTGAGCGCAGTCCCTCCAGCAGGATGTCCAGCAGCCGGGCCGAAGCCGCCGCCTGCTGGGCCGCGTCCGGCAGCGCGGGCGCCGCCGTCGCGATGACCAGCAGCACATCGGCCACCGTCACATCGCGGCGCAGCTCACCGGAGGCCCGCGCCCGGTCGACCAGCTGCCCCACGACCTCCAGCAGCTCGACGGCTCCGCTGCCGACCTCGCCGATCTCCGGCTCCGGCACAGCGCGCTGCCCGGCAACCCGCGGACCGCCCTGACCCGCCGGCCGGCCGGCCTCCTGCCGCTGCTGGGGCACCCGGGTCTCGTCCCGGCCGGCACCGGCCGCGGCGCCCGCTCCCACCGGTTCCGCTGCCCGTACGGTGCCCGGTTCGCCGACCACCGTCGAGTCGTCGGTGTCCACGCCGACCCGCAGTATCCGGGGCGGCAGCAGCCGCCCCGCACCCGAGGCGACCGAGGTCCGCAGGAAGCGCGACAGCGCCGACCACGGCTCCTCCTCCTGGCCCAGCGCGGATCTGGCCTGATCGGTCAGCCGCGAGGTCTCCTCCTCGGCTATCCGCCGGACCAGCACGTCCTTGCTGGGGAAGCGCCGGTACACCGTGCCGACGCCGACCCGGGCGCGACGCGCCACGTCCTCCATCGGAGCGCCGTACCCGAGCTCGCCGAACACCTCGCGAGCTGCCCGCAGCACATGTTCCAGATTGCGCTGCGCGTCCACGCGCAGCGGTGCCGAGCGGCCGTGCGCTCCGGCACCCGTGGCGCCCGAGCCCAGTGCGGCACCCAGCGTGCTCACCGTGGCCGACGGCGCGGAGGTCCCTGCGGACCCCATGCCGTTCACCGTACCGACTGCGCTGATTCGTCCGTTTCCTTCGGACGCGACAGCAGTAGTCGGCCAATGCGATTCCTGAATATGCATAACTGTTCCCCCGGTTATGACGTCTCCCCCCGGAGACTCCCGCCGTGTCTGTCGGGTTGACCGATGGTCCTCATCCGACACCCCGACGACACACGAACATAGTTGAGCCCGGGTCAATTCAGAAGGGGGCAGTTCCGCCCGGAGCGCCCCCCGATCGGAACAAGGACCGGTTGGTCACCGATTGGCCCCCGACCCATGTCCTCCAGCGCAACCCCTGACCTGCGGGGCGTCCGTAATGCCGCAACGATCAAGCGGAGGCATCCGTTCGGAAGCTCCGGTCACACAATTTGCCGGGGCTGTGGACAAACTCCGGAGCGCGTTGCGTCATGGGGTGGTGATGGCTTCAGATTCCGGGGGGACACCCCCCGGCCCCCCGCCGGGTGTGCGCATTCTCGTCGTCGGCGGCGGCTACGTCGGGATGTACACCGCGCTGCGTCTCCAGCGGAAGCTGAAGCAGCGGCTGAGAAACGGCGAGGCCGAGATCGTCGTCATCACCCCTGATCCTTATATGACGTATCAGCCGTTCCTTCCCG
The DNA here is from genome assembly GCF_042882365.1 of Streptomyces sp. NPDC058221. Classification (NCBI taxonomy): domain Bacteria; kingdom Bacillati; phylum Actinomycetota; class Actinomycetes; order Kitasatosporales; family Streptomycetaceae; genus Streptomyces; species Streptomyces sp. NPDC058221. Next base: position 34,311 of record NZ_JBHVWF010000067.1, read on the forward strand.
AAGCCGCCGCCGGTTCGATCTCACCGCGTCATGTGGTCGTGCCACTGCGCCGGGTCCTGCCCCACTGCACGATCGTCATCGGGGAGGCGCAGCGCATCGATCACACCAAGCGCACCGCGACCGTCACCACACCGGCCACCGCGGAGGACGGCACCGGAGCCGTCGAGATCACCTACGACGAGATCGTCGTCGCGCCCGGCTCCGTCTCGCGGACCCTCCCGGTCCCCGGCCTCGCCGACCACGGCTTCGGCTTCAAGACCATCGAGGAGGCCATCGGGCTGCGCAACCACGTGATCGAGCAGATGGACATCGCCTCCGCCACCCGCGACCCGGCCATCCGCGACGCCGCCCTCACCTTCGTCTTCGTCGGCGGCGGATACGCGGGCGTGGAGGCGCTGGCCGAGCTGGAGGACATGGCCCGCTACACCGCGCGGTACTACCACAACATCAAGGCCGAGGACCTGAAATGGATCCTCGTCGAGGCCACCGGGCGCATCCTGCCCGAGGTCGGCGAATCGATGGGCAAGTACGCCGTCCGGGAGCTGCGCGGCCGCAATATCGACGTACGCCTCGACACCCGGCTGGAGTCCTGCGAGGACCGGGTGGCCGTGCTCAGCGACGGCTCCCGCTTCCCGACCCGCACGCTCGTGTGGACAGCCGGCGTGAAACCCGCCCCGCTGCTCGCCGCCACCGGCCTCCCCCTCAACGAACGCGGCAGGCTCGTCTGCACGGCCGAGCTCGCCGTCGAGGGGACCGGACACGCCTGGGCCGCCGGCGACGCAGCAGCCGTCCCCGACCTGACGGCCGGCGAACCGGGACGGGAGACCGCTCCCAACGCGCAGCACGCGGTCCGCCAGGCCAAGGTCCTCGCGGACAACATCGTGGCGTCCATGAACGGCGAACCGCTCACGGAGTACCGCCACAGCTACGCGGGCTCCGTCGCCTCGCTCGGCCTCCACAAAGGTGTCGCGCACGTCTACGGACGCAGGCTCAAGGGCTACCCTGCCTGGCTGATGCACCGTATCTACCACCTGAGCCGGGTCCCCACGTTCAACCGCAAGGCCCGCGTGCTCGCCGAATGGACCCTGGCCGGTCTCTTCAAGCGGGAGATCGTCTCCCTGGGCTCGCTGGAACACCCCCGGGCGGAGTTCGAACTCGCCGCGGGACGGCGTCCCGTGACCGACGGCGACGACTGTCAGTAGGGTCCGACACACTGGACGTGTGACCATAGGTGGGCTCACATCTGCACAGAGTGACCCGGCAGGCAGCGACCGACAGTGACCAGCAGAGACCGGCTCCGGCTGCGCATTCCCGGCGGTCCGGCCCCCATCCGGCCAGAGAGAACCGCCAGGAAGAACCGGCAGAGGAACCCGGCAGAGGAAGCAGCCCGCCCGAGCGGACCAGACCGACACACGAGGCCAGAAATTCCGTGAACTTCACGCGTTGGAGCGCCCGCCTACCCGGTACGCAGCGGCGCGCGGCCCGGGACGACCACAGCGCCGTCCCGGCGGCCCGCGCCGAGTACGCACAGGACGAAACCGGCTCCGGTCCGCCGGACGCCGAGCCGGATGGCGCCGCACCCGGGCCGGGGCCCGCGGCGCCCGCCCTGGAGAACCTCTCCGCCCGCGACATCCTCGGCCAGCTGCCCGCCCTCGTCGCTCTGGTGCACGGTCCCGAGCACCGCGTCGCCTACGTCAACGACGCCTATGCCGCGGCCTTCGGCCCCCGCCCGTCCGGTTTCCCCGCAGCCGATGTGATGCCCGAGCTCACCGAGCTCAGCCTGCTCCCCCTGATGGACCAGGTCCTGCGCAGCGGCACGCCCCGCACGGTCAAGTCCCGCAAGGTGGCCGCCGGCAGCTCGTACACCGTGACCTGCACCCCCGTGTCGCACGACAAGGACAAGGGACACGAGGCCGGCGTGCTCGTGTACGCCGTCGACGTCACCGACCACGCCGAGGCCGCCGAGCGGCTGCGTACCAGCGAGCGGCGCCACCGCGAGACGGCCGTCACGCTGCAGCGCTCACTGCTCCCGCAGGAGCTGGAGCAGCCCGACGACCTGCGGATCGCCGCCACCTACCAGCCGGGCGGCACGGACGCCGCGGTCGGCGGCGACTGGTACGACGTCATCACACTCGGAGCGGGCCGCACCGCCCTGGTCATCGGGGACGTGATGGGCCGGGGGGTGCGCGCCGCCGCCGTGATGGGCCAGCTGCGCACCGCGGTCCGGGCCTACGCCCGACTCGACCTCCCGCCGCACGAGGTGCTCCAGCTGCTCGACGGACTGGCCGCCGAGATCGACGCCAGCCAGATCGCCACCTGCGCCTACGCGGTCCACGATCCCAACGAGGGCCGGCTCGTCTACTCCTCCGCCGGTCACCTCCCGATCCTGGTGCGCGACGAGGACGGCACGGTGCACCGCGCCGAGGGCCCGACCGGACCCCCGCTCGGCACCGGCGGCTGGATCCACACCTCGGGCACGATCGCGCTGCCGCCCGGCTCCACCGCCGTCCTCTACACGGACGGCCTGGTCGAGCGGCGCAGCGAGGACATCGACGAGGGTGTGGCCGCGCTGGAGCGTGCGCTGTCCGGTGCGAAGGGCGCACCTCAGGTGGTCTGCGACCGGCTGATGCGCTCCCTCAACATCACCGCGGAGCACGACGACGACGTGGCGGTCCTGGTGGTGCAGCACCCCGCCCGCACCGGCGCGACCGCGGAGCTGTTCCACAACGCCTCGCTCGATCTGCTCGGCGGCATCGAAGCGGCCCCACGGGCCCGTGCCTTCGCGACCGGCGTCCTGACGTCGTGGCGCTTCCCGGTGGAGCTGTGCGATCTGGGCGTCCTCGCCGCCGGCGAACTGGTCGCCAACTCGCTCCAGCACGGCACCCCGCCGATGCGCCTGGGGCTGCGGCGCACGGACCGCCGGCTGATCATCGAGGTGACCGACGGCGACGACCACCTGCCGCGCCGCCGCCGCGCCGATCCGGCGGACGAGGCGGGCCGGGGCATCACGATCGTCGCGACGATCGCCACGGCCTGGGGCAGCCGCCGCACACCCGGCGGCGGCAAAGCGGTCTGGTGCGAATTCGCCCTGCCGCGCTAGCCGGCTGCCCGCCGGCTCAGTGAACGGCGGCGACAGGCGCCGGCACCTCGGCCGCCGCGGTCTCCGGCAGCGACACGGCCACCACCCGCGACGGCACCACCGCGGTCGACGGCTGGTCCTGTACGGGGGTGAGCCGCCGGCCCAGCCGCAGTGCGAGCACCGTGATGCCCAGTGAGAACAGCACGAACGTGACGATGTACGGCCCGTGCAGCGAGGCCCCCATGGGACCGCCCACGGCCGGACCGACCGCCAGCGCCAGCTGCTTGCACAGGGCGAAGGCCGAGTTGTACTGCCCGACCATCGACTCCGGCGCCAGATCGGCGACCAGCGGCGCGACGGTCGGCGAGAGCATCGACTCACCGAGCCCGAACAGCGCGTACGTCGAGATCATCGCGGCCGTCGCCATGGTCTGGCTGCCGTGCCCGAGCCCCGCGTAGCCCGCCACGATCCAGGCGAAGGCCCAGATCAGACCGACCGATGCGATCACCCGGCTGCGCCTGCGGCGCTCCACCAGCCGCAGCACGACGAACTGTGCGACGACGATGACGGCGGTGTTGGCGGCCAGCGCGATCCCGAGCGTCGAGGGCTGGATCCCGGCGGCCTCGGTGCCGTACGCCGCAAGCCCGGACTCGAACTGTCCGTAACAGGCGAAGAACACCACGAACCCGAGCACACACAGCTGCACCATGGCCCGGTGCGAGAGCAGCACCCGCATGCCGCCCCGCGCGGCACCATCGGTCGCCTCCGCGACGACGGCAGGGGTACGGGGCATCCGCACGGTCGCCGAGATGGCGCCGAGCACGAGGAACATCACCGCTTCGATCAGGAACAGCAGCGTGAAGGACGCGGGCCGCTCCGTGTCGACGATCTGGCCGCCGACCAGCCCGCCGATGCCGAGCCCCAGGTTCTGCAGGAAGAACTGCATGGCGAAGGCCCGGGTGCGGGTACCGGTGTCGGAGCAACGGACGAGCATCGTGGCGAGGGCCGGCTGCATGACGGCGGTCCCCGCGCCGAGCACCGCGGCCGACAGCACGGAAGCGGTCACCTGCGAGGAGAAGCCGAGCGCGACCGCGCCCAGGGAGGCGACGACCGAGGCGACGACCAGCACGGGCAGCGGCCCGCGACGGTCTATGGCCCGGCCGGTGAACGGCAGGACGGCGAGCGCTGCCATGGCGAAGACCGCCAGTACGACTCCCGCCGTACCGGCACCCAGATCCCGTACCTGCGCCACATAGACGTACAGATACGGAACGGTGAACCCCAGCCCGAACGCGCTCAGCGCGCTCCCCAGCTGGATCCGCCGCAGTGCTGCACCCATTTCCCTGGTCACACTCACCTACCTCAAGCTCTCGAAACCTGTGATCGAACGACTCGAACGCGAAGACTTTAGCACTAAAGTTAGAAGCTCAACAATACAGACCGAAGGACTTCGACGCCTATGAGGGCGTGCCATACTGCGCGCCATGTCTGACACCACCGAGCCCGGCCTCCAGGAGCCGAGCCTCGACGAGCAGATCGCCGCCTATCAGCGCGAGTTCCGCGACCTCGACCCGCAGGTCGAGCAGGTCGTCTCTGCGCTCGGCCGACTGAACCGCCGTATGAACGTGGCGTACGGACGCCAGGTCGCCGCCCTCGGCATCAGCAACGCCGAGTGGGAGGTCCTCAAGACGCTCGTACTGGGCGGCGCCCCGTACCGACTGGGCCCGGGGGAGCTGGCCAAGCGGCTCGGACTGACCCCGGCCGCGATGACGCACCGCATCGACCGCATGGCGGGCGAGGGCCTGGTCACCCGCGACCGCGACGAGAACAACCGGGTCCGCGTCATCGTCGAGCTGACGGACGAGGGACGGACGAAGTGGCTGGAGGCGATGCGCATGGCCACGGACTTCGAGGAGGAGCTTCTCCAGGACCTCTCGGGCGACGAGCGCGGCGCCCTCGGCGAGATGCTGATCCGCCTCCTGCGCCGGGTGGAGCACGCCCAGCCGGACGCCGGCGGACGCCTCACCGACCTGGACTGACGCGGCCCTGCCGGAGGCGGTCAGGGGAGGTTGACACGCCCCGCCGCGATCCGTAAGGTTCTTCGAGTTGTCACGGGGCCGGAACGGTTCTGCGACAAACGATCCCGCCGCGGACGCGGCAACCAAAACTCAGGACGATCTCCCACTCGGGACAATTTCGGCATGCCGAAATGAATTTCGAGGACTCGATTATGAGTCACCGGGAAGATCCGCTAGAGTTTTGAACGTCGGAACGGCCCAACGGCCGGGAGGACAAGCCCCACTGACTGGGAATCAGGCCCGAAAGGATCTGATAGAGTCGGACTCGCCGGAAAGGGAAACGCGAAAGCGAAGAACTGGAAAGCGAAAAACGCGAGACCCGCTTCGACCGGGAATCGGACACGAAAGAGTCTGATAGAGTCGGA